>JBDHDN010000017.1:0-18277 GCA_039591485.1 Gemmatimonadota bacterium | reverse complement strand
GGCCGAGGCTCCCCGTCCGGCGTCCAGTAGTTCCACGGGCTCAAGTCCATCAGCGACTCCGCGTACAGCGTCGCCGCCTCCGGATCGTTCGGAAACGCGCGCACCACCCTCGCCAGGGCACGAGCATAGGCGGAGCCGAGCGCGGCGCGCTCCGCCGGGGGCACCGGTGCGTACCGGGCGGCGAGCGCGCCGATCAGGGCCCGCTCGACAGGGCTGGCATTCCCGTCGCGCACTACCGCCTCACGAATGGCGGCGTAGGCGGCGACACCGGCGGCCGAGTCCATCGCGGCGTTGATGTTCGGGCCGTACGCCAGCGCGATGCCCCAGTAGCACATCGCGCATTCGGGATCGATCCGCGCGGCCTGCTCGAATGCGCGGATCGCCTCGGCGTGGTTGAACGCGTAGTAGAGCCTGAGGCCCTGATCGAAGTACCGCTGAGCGAGGGGCACGTCGGTGGTGATCGCGCAGTGGTGCTCGCCCAGGTTGTCGTACAACGGGACGGAAGGTCCCTCTGACTGCGCAGCGCTGACGCCGGCGACCACCATCAGCAGTGCGGCACCGAGCAGCGAGGATGACAGGATGCGCCTCATGGCAAGCGGCCTCTCCTGGTTCAAGTCGATGTCGCGAGCGATCCGGCCGATGCGGCCGATCACGCCAGGACACTCGGTAAGGTCCCCGGATGCCCTGTCGTTCTTCAGAGGCGCAGCCAGGCGTCGCGTCGGCTCACCACCTGGTACCGCGGGTGTCCGTAACGCTCCGACGGAGTGCGCCCCACGGTTAACCCCCAGTTCATCAATCCTTCATCGAGTGCCGGCGCATCTTTCTGCGACTCTGTCACGCCCCGGTCGAGTCGGGCTCGACTGAGGGCAGAAGGAGGCTGCAGGCGGTCTGGGGGCGCCCGGCTCCCGGCGGGTGCATTGCGCTCGGGACGGGCCGCGTGCGGGAAACCAGCAACAATTGATGTGCGGTGCAGGCGGCTCAGACGGGCGTCGTGTTCGTGCTGTGCTGGTCCGAGGGGGACGTGGCTCTGCTCCCCGCGTCCTCGATGCTGTCCGGTACGGCGGTGCGGAGCAGTCCATCCTCTAGTGGACCGAAGGGAGAGGGAACGTGATGCGAACGTGGTTCGTCATGTTGGCGGGACTCGTGCTCGCGGCGACCATCCCGGGTCAGGCTCGGGCTGAGGTTCCCCGCGCGGCAGCTGAGGACCGGACGGCCTGGTCGGCCGAACACGCCGCCCCGGGAGTCATCCGGGGACGGGTGACCGACGCGGCCACCGGCCAGCCGGTCGAGCAGGCGCAGGTGACCGTCATGGGGACGGCCCTCGGCGCTCTCACCAACGAGAACGGCGAGTACGTGATCACCGGTGTGCCGCCGGGGCTGTACACGGTCGAAGTGCGGCGCATGGGGTATGCAGTGGCGTACGAGGAGAACGTCGCCGTGCCCGACGGCGGCACGGTCATGGTCAACGTCACGATGGGGCTCGTCGCGTTCAGCCTGGACGCCATGGTGGTGACGGGCGTGACGGAGGAGGTCTCCGCACGCCGGATCCCGTTCACCGTGGCGCAGATTGGTGAGGAGAAGCTCCTCGTTCCGCCGTCCAATGCGCTGAACTCGATTCAGGGCAAGGTGTCGGGCGCGAGCGTGGTCTCGTCTCCGCAGCCGGGCTCGGGCAGCAACATCGTGCTGCGCACGCCGACCAGCATCTACAAGTCGAACGCCCCGCTCATCGTCGTGGACGGTGTGATCCTCGCGAGCACGTTCACCCGCAGCTCGACCGACCTCGCCGCGCTCGACATCGAGAGCATCGAGATCGTGAAGGGTGCGGCGGGGGCCTCGCTGTACGGGTCGCGCGCGGCCAACGGCGTCATCCAGATCCGCACGCGCCGGGGCACCGCGCTCGCCGAGGGCCAGACGAGGGTCACGCTGCGGAGCGAGTTCGGTACCAGCGATCTCCCGCGGGCGATCGACATCTCGAGCCATCACCAGTACCTGGTGAATGCGCAGGGGCAGTATGTCGACGAAGACGGCAACGTCGTTGATCGGGACGACCGCGTGGAGCGTCCACTGGAGGAACGCTATCTCGACGTGCCGTATCTGGATCCGACCTACGATCACATCGCGCAGTTCTACAACCCCGGCAACTACTCCAACAACTCGATCTCCGTCGCCCGGAACTCGGCGAGCACCAACTTCTATGCCTCCTACGGGTACCGGCGAGAGGCCGGTGTCGTGTTGGAGAACGACGGCTACAAGCAGCACGATGTCCGGGTGAATCTCGATCATCGCCTCGGCGCCAACCTCCAGTTCTCGGTGAGCGCCTATCACATGCGGTCGTTCCGTGACGAGCTGCCGCAGGACGTGTTTTTCAACTTGGTACAGCAGGCGCCGGACGCCGACCTGCTGCAGCCCGATCCGGATGGCACGCCATACATCTGGCAGCCGGACCCGCTGGGCGTCACGCCGAATCCGTTGTACGCCCTGTCGGTGCTGACCGACGAGAACCGGCGGGCCCGCACGCTGGGCAGTGCAGACCTCCGCTGGGCGCCGCTCGGGTGGCTCAGCGTCGACGGGAACCTCAGCTACGATCGCTCCGATCGGCTCGGGAACCTGTACTTCCCGCGCGACAAGAAGACCGAGATCCAGGCCTACCAGGACGGGTTCATCGAGAACTGGGACGGTGTCACGACGGCCCTCAACGGGTCGGCGAGCGCGAACGCCCGGGGCCGGGTGGGCGACCTCTCCATGCGCGCAACCGCGCGGGCCCTGTTCGAGCGCGAAGACTACGACTACTTCGAGGCGCAGGTTGCCAACCTGACGGTGGGTGAAGTTCCCAACCTCGATGCGGGCACCCAGCCCCTGGTGACCCAGTCCACCGAGGCAATCCGCTCCGAGGGGTACTTCCTGATCGGCGGACTGGACTACAAGAGCAAGTATATCTTCGACGGGCTCGTCCGGCGTGACGGCAGCTCGCTGTTCGGTGCCGAGCAGCGGTGGCACACCTATTTCCGATTGAGCGGCGCATGGCGCATGGCGGAGGAGGCGTGGTGGCCGCTGCAGGGCATCGACGAGTTCAAGCTGCGCTACTCGATCGGGACGGCGGGCGGCCGGCCGTCGTTCAGCGATCGGTTCGAAACCTACTCGTTCAGCACCAGCGGTGGGCTCCAGAAGAGCACGCTTGGCAACCGGTTTCTCAAGCCGGAGCACGCGACAGAACAGGAGTTCGGGCTCGACGCGATCATCGGGAATCGCGTGGAGGTCCAGTTGGTGCACGCTCGCGTGAAGACCACCGACCAGCTGATTCTCGTGCCGCTGTCGGCCGCATTCGGGTTTACGGCACAGTGGCAGAACGCCGGAACCGTCGAGGGCAGCACGTGGGAGGGCATGATCCAGGCGACGCTAGTGCAGCGCCCCGACGTGCAGTGGTCGGTTGGGTTGGTGGCCGACCGGTCACGCCACACGGTGACCGAGTTTGACCGCGCCTGCTTCCGGACCGGGCCCGACAACGCCTTCTACCGCTGTGCCGGTGAGACGCTCGGCACGATGTACGGCTACGACTTCCTGTCGGATGCTGGTGAGCTGCCCGAGGGCGTCCCTGGGGACCAGTTCCAAGTGAACGACGAGGGATACCTCGTCTGGGTCGGTACCGGCGGTGACTGGCGCGAGCCCCAGTGGGGGGCCTCGAGCGAGGAGCTGGGTGTCGACGCTCGCACCTACGATTGGGGTCTCCCGATCCTGCAGTATGACTCGACCGGGAATCCGGCCGTGGTCCGGATCGGTGATGCCAATCCCGATGTGCACATGGGCTTCTCGACCACGCTGCGGTGGAAGGGCCTCAGCATCTTCGGTCTGCTCGACATGCAGGTGGGCGGTGACGTGTACAACCGCACGAAGCAACGCATGTATCAGTATTTCCGCAGCGCGGACGCCGATCAGTCCGGCCGCGCGGAGGACGTGAAGAAGACGACCGCCTACTACACGGCGCTCTACTCGTCGAACCTGATCAACAGCCGCTTCGTGGAGCCCGCGGGCTACGTCAAGCTACGCGAGGTAGCGGTCCGCTGGAGCCTGCCGATGTCCTGGCTCGCGCCGCTCCGCGGCGTAGGGCTCGACAACCTGACGCTGTTCGCGATCGGCCGCAACCTGTTCACGATCACCGACTACAGTGGCTACGACCCCGAGGTCGGTACGCCGCTCGAGCGGTTCGACGACTATGCGTACCCGCACTTCCGGACGCTCTCGGCGGGCGCCGAGATCCAGTTCTGAGGAGGAGGCGCTGATGCGGATAGCTGGCTGGTTCGCCCTCGGGGCCGCGCTCGTCGCCGCCGGGTGCATGGAGCTCGAGACGACGAACCCCAACGAGCCCGACCGGGACCGCGTGCTCTCCGAGCCGCAGGACGTGCAGACGCTGATCTCCACGTCGTTCCGGGAGGTCTTTCTCAACTCGCAGGACAACTACCCCAACATGGCCCTGGCGGGGATGGCGGACAACGCTACCGGTGGCTTCTTCGACTACTCCATGCACGACCTGACCACCGAGCCGCGCCAGGCGTGGAACAACAGCCCGCTCAACACCCGGGACGGCGTGAACCAGGATCCGTGGCTGCAGCTGTATCGCGCGATCTCAAACGCGAGCGATGGCCTGCGCGCCCTCGACTCGGGCATGACGATCGTGGATGAGGCGACGGGTACCGACCACACAGCCCGGGCGCGTGCCTTCGGTAAGCTGGTGCTGGGCATCGCCCACGGCTACCTCGCCACGCACTTCGACCAGGCGGTCATTCTCGACGAGAAGACGGATCTCGAGCAGTTGGATCCAACGGCGTACTCACCGTACCAGGAGGTGCTGGACAGTGCCGTCCGAATGCTCGACGAGGCGATTGCCATTGCGGATGCGAACGATTTCGAGACCCCGCCGAGCGTCGACTGGGTGAACGGCATGGCGCTGACCAACGAGGAGATCGTCCAGATCGCGAACAGCTTCGTGGCCCGCTTCCTGGCCGGAACGCCGCGCAGCTGGGAGGACCGGGCGGCCGTCGATTGGGGCGAGGTGCTTGCACGTGCCGACGCGGGTATCACACGCGACCTGGCACCGGAGGGGCTGCTCGATGTATGGGAGACCAACTTCGCGCGGCTTCTGGCCCGCGTGCGTGCGCGCCCCGGGGACCACGCGCGTATCGACTACATGGCACTGGGCCCGGGCGATATTTCCGGTGGCTTTCAAACGTGGTTCGCCACGCCGTCGGCCGACCGCATGCCGTTCCAGATGGACTCACCAGATCGGAGGATTCAGGGGCCCACGGGTCCCGATGAGGCCGGCACGTACTTCGCGTTCAACGAGAACTCGATCTGGCCGGCGTCCCGCGGCACATACCGCTATTCGTGGTACTACTACCTGCACTACGGTGCCGGCGACTCGTGGTACGTCGGCCCGCAGCCTTGGGTCACGACGGTCGAGATGGACCTGCTGAAAGCGGAGGCGTTGATCCGGCTGAATCGGGCGGCCGAGGCTGTCCCGCTCATCAACCTGAGCCGCGAGGCGAACGGTGAACTGCCGCCGGTGACGCTGGACGGGCCGCCCGACGACCCGGCTTGCGTGCCCAAGCAGATGGCCGGCGGGTGTGGCAGCCTGTGGGACGCGCTCGTCTACGAAAAGAACCTCGAGCTGGCCGGCGTCGAGGGTGCCGCCTCTTGGTGGGATGCTCGTGGGTGGGGCACGCTCCAGGAAGGGACGCCCGTGCACCTCCCGGTGCCCGGGACCGAGCTCGAGAATCTCGGCGTGCCGAACTACACGTTTGGTGGGAACCAGGGCGGCGGCGCACCGGCGCCGCAGTACAACCGCTGTCCGGTGGCGCTCCCGCGCTGTCCGTAATGATGGTTCGTGGTGGCCGTCGTGCGCTGGTCGGCACGACGGCCACCGTCCTCCTCAGAACAGCTCCGGTTCAAATGAGTCGGGGCCCACGGGCCCATATCACACTCCTGCCAGTGTTGCAGATATCCGTTTCCCCCTGAAGTCGTGAGCCCCTGCCGTCCGCCAGGCTCAGCCGTAGATTGTCTGCCATGTTGATCGCTGCCGTCCGCCCCGGTTCGATCGCGCTCCTCCACCAGCAGGGTCATCCGGTCGTGCCCTCCGCGATCGATACCCGGCCTCATGCCATCTCGTAAGGAGAGACATGGCGTTCATTCCGTATCTGCCTCCCGACGAGATCCCCGCGCAAGACCGGGTGCCGGACGACGATCACATCCTGCGGATCCACGGTGTCCACTCCGCGACGATGCGCCTGCACTACGCGCTGTACGAGGAGCTGATGCGGGGGCCGAGCACGCTCACGCGGGTGCAGCGGGAGATGATCGCGGTCGTCGTGTCGGCAACCAACGGGTGCCACTACTGAGTGCTCCATCACGGAGCGGGTCTCCGTAGGCTGCTATCGCTGGCCGGCCGCTCCGTGGCGGACGCGGAGGCGTTGGTCCGGACGCTTTCCGGTGACGATCGGGAGTCCGGCCTGACCTCGGGGGACCGGGCCATGCTCGAGTATGCGGTGAAGCTCACCATCCGACCCGCTAGCATCACTCGGGAAGACGCCGACCGGCTCCGGTCGGCCGGCTTCGACGATCGCGGCCTGCACGACATCTGCGCCGTCACGGCGTACTACGCCTTCGTGAACCGAATCGCCGACGGCCTCGGCGTGGAGCTCGAGCCGCGGTTCGCGCCGGAGGATCCGGATGCGGGGAGCGATCACTCGGGCAGCTGAGCAAGTGCCCTGTTCGATGTCGGACTCTCGCGCGGATCGGCGCTGGACAGGCCGTCCATCCGCTTCTCAGACGATGAATGGCACGAACATCTTCGTCCGCCGCATATACTCCGCGTAGCGTGATCCAAACCGCTGGAGGTTGAAGCGCTCTTCGTACCGTGCCGTCAGCGCGAAAGCCACGGTCGCGGGAAGGGCAAGGGCGGCGCTCGTGGCGTCGATGCCCTTGAGAAACGCCCCCCACACAAAGAACAGAAGGGAGGCGTACAGCGGGTGCCGGATGTAGCGGTAGGCGCCGGACTCGACGATCGCCTGCGTGTCTTCCATGACGCGCCGTTGAGCCCCCCCGATGGATCGGAGGAGGTGAGATCCGTGCATGGCCAGTCCCAGCGATGCGGCGAGGAGGATCCAGGAGAGCAGCTGGCGGCCGGAAAGAGGATCGCGGAACCATCGAGCCGCATTCCAGCCGACGAGCGCCGCCAACAACGCGAATCCGAGGAACCGGAATAGGCCGTACGTCTCGTGCGCGCGCCATGCATGCACCGACGCGGCAACGGCCGCTCCGGAGAGCAGCACGAACAGCACGATTCCTGTCGGTCCGATCATGCGGTCTCACGCAGCGCGATGGCTACTCGATCCGTGTATGATGTGCGGTCAGGTTCGTGGAACGGGGGATCGTTGGATCGAGGATCCCCTCCTTGGACACTGGTTATTCCCCCACTGGGCATTGGACATGCATCCGTCCATCCGTCTAGCCGTCCGCCCGCTTCACCACCCGATACTGCCCCGTAAGCCGCTGTACCGTTGTGCTGAGCCGCTCGTCGACCTCCTCCTGCACTTCGCGCATGCTGATGCGGGTGCGGCCCAGCGACCACAAGCCTGGTAGGGTCGTCGGGAGGTACAAACAGAAGTGATAGGCAACGGCGTAGGACACTGCGACCGTGCCCTCGACACCGTAGAGTGAGAGCCCGGCGCGCGTGAGTGCCTCGAACACCCCGACGAAACCGGGCGTGGCGGGAACGACGAGCCCGAAGTTGATGATCGACTGGAGCGTGAACGCCGCGTGCCACGGGACGGCCAGATCGAAGGCCAGGAATGCCAGCAGGTAGGACAGGCCCCCCAGGCCCCAGACCACCGCCGACCAGAGCAGCACCACGAGGATCTGACGCGGGTCGCGCACCACGGCCAGCGAGTCGATCACCCCCTTCATGCCCAATGTGACGGCTGTGGCCCAGCGGCGCGGCATGATGACCTGGCTGATCCATCCGGTCACGTGAAGCACGGCGTTCGGAAACGTCACCGCCGCCAGCGCGATGGCGAAGAGGACGGCAAAGATGACCGCAGCGATCAGGATGATCCGGCCGACAGAGACGCCCCCGATGGCGAAGCTCGCCGGCAGCCAGCCGGCCACGGTGGCGAACACGAGGATGGCGAACAACGTGACACCGTCGAAGACCCGGGACAACACGATCGTGGTCATCGCGGCCGAGAAACGCACCCGCGCGAGTCGCCGTGCCGCATAGGCGCGGGCGATCTCTCCGGCTCGGGCAGGGAGCAGGTTGTTGATGGCGAAGCCAACCGCCGTCGAGTGGTACAACGGAAGGAAGGGGAGACCGGTGCGTTCTTCCCTGAGCAGTACGCGCCAGCGGGCGGCCCGCGCGGGCAGGGTGAGGCCGACGGCGAGCATGGCTCCGAGCAGCGGCAGCTTCGGCGCATGCCGCACCTGCTCCCACACCTCGTCGAAGTGGATGCCACGCAGCGCCCACCACAGGAGCGGGATGGTCACCAGGACCCCGATGACCGTCGGCCAGCCGAATCGTCTGCTGCGCGCGGGCATGTGCTCTACAGCTTACGGCCGGAGCGAGGTGGTGGGTAGGGGATCGAAGAAGTGTGCCGAGAGAACGGGAAGGCGAAGGGCCTCCCTCCATCCACCCAACCGTCTTGATGCCTATCCGTCTCTCAGAACGTCGTGGTCACGCCGGCCCGAAACTCCCACAAACTCATGCGCGTTGGCGTGGGCCGAATCGGCGTGCCCCAGCGCGAGTCCGCGATGCTGGCGTCGCTCACGTACTCCGACTGCCCGTGGCCGACCCAATGTGCCGATAGGTCGAGCCACAAGGGTTGCGCTCCTCTGCGAAGCTGGATCATCAGCCCGCCACCCGCCGAGAGCGGGAGGTTGAAGTCACCGGCCCCCGTGCCGGAGTCGAGTGGCTCCAGGTCCGGGTCGTCATGCTCCCAGCGGCGCTCCCAGAAGCTGAAGACGTACGAGATCCCGATCTGCCCAGTGAGGTACGGCCGAACGTGGCGTCCGGGCAGGGTCAGTTGCGGGCCGGCAGCCAGGGAGACGATGGCGTGGTAGTAGCGGACGACCTGGAACTCGTCCGGATATCCCGGTGAGCTGTACCGGACCGTGTATCGCGGTCCGCCGAGGGCCGTGCCGCTCACCTGCACCCTGAGCCCGAGGACGCGGTCGCGGTCGAGTCCCGCGACCGCGTACACCCCACCACCTCCACCGACGTCCGCATACCGCGCAAACTCGCCGGTTGCCGGTGCGACCATGGCGTAGAGGCCGGCCCAATTGCGCTCGACCGGCACGATGCCCTGTGCCATGAGGGACCCGGCGGTGCAGGGCGCCAGGAGGGCAGCGCATACCATGCCTCGAGGTAGCAGCGACATCATATCCTCCTGTGCATCTCGCACACGCCACGAGGAGCATGACCCGTGCCGCTGCTGCGTGCGCACGAACGACTTGCGCGACAATGACTTGGCAGGAGAACGTGGCTCGGCCCGTCCCCGTGCGGGGACGGTCCTGTCTCGCGAGCCGGCAGGTCCGTGGCGAATCCGGAGCGGATCGGTGTACGTAGTGCGGAGCAGTCGGCCAGGTGCGGATCGTCTCGAGCATGTCGAGGTCTACGCAATCATGTGGAAGTCGCTGAGAGCCGTCGCATTGCTCGCCATCCCGTCGGTGTTCGTGGTCACGCTATCGAGCGGCGCGGGCGCACAGACTCCGGCCGATGTCGACGTCGGACGCTTCGAGTCGATTCTGTCGTCGGCGTATGCCCCGGATGGTCCGGGCGCAGCGGCCCTCGTCGCGCGGGGCGGAGAGATCCTGTACCTCGGCGCGGCAGGCATGGCCGACCTCGAGCTCGGTGTGCCGCTTGCGCCCGGCATGGTGTTCGAGATCGGATCGATCACCAAGCAGTTCACCGCTGCGGCGATCATGATGCTCGCTGAGGAGGGCAAGCTCTCGATCACCGATCCGATCACGAAGCACTTGCCCGACTACCCGGCCTACGGAGACGGGATCACGATCGAGCACCTCCTCACCCATACCTCGGGGATCGTCAGTTACACCGGGATTCCCGGCTACATGGCGACCAAGGTGATGCAGGATGTCACCCCGGAGGACCTGGTTGCGGTCTTCCAGGACCTGCCGGTGGAGTTCGCGCCCGGCGCGCGCTGGGCCTACAACAACTCGGGCTACATCCTGCTCGGTGCCATCATCGAAGCAGCGAGCGGCACGCCATACGCCGAGTTCGTGGAGCAGCGCATCTTCGAGCCGTTGGGCATGCAGCAGGCCTACTACGGGAGCAGCAGCCGAATCATCCCGAGGCGGGCGTCGGGCTACGACGGCGGGGAGGACGGTCTGGTCAACCAGCGGTATCTCAGCTTCACCCAGCCATACGCGGCGGGCTCGCTCATGATGACGGTGGAGGACTGGTACCGCTGGAGCCGTGCGTTGTTCGGAGGCGACGTGGTGAGCGCGGAGTCGCTCGAGCGGATGACGACACCGTTCGTGCTCACGAACGGTGACACCATGCAGTACGGCTACGGTCTGGGTACCGGTGACGTTCGGGGGCACCGAACAATCCGCCACGGGGGCGGGATCTTCGGCTTCGCCACCGATGGGCTGTACCTACCGGAGGAAGACGTCTACGTGGCAGTGTTCGCGAACACGACGGCGAACGATGTCGGTCCCGGACTCGTCGCCACGCGGCTCGCGGCGGCGGCGGTGGGCGAGCCGTATCCCCAGTTCGCCGCGATCGAGCTGCCTGCCGAGGTCCTCCAGCGCTATGTCGGCGTGTATCGGATCGAGGACAGCACCGAGCGCCTCGTGACCGTCGAAGATGGGGCTCTGTACACGTCGCGTGGCGGGCGGAAGACGCAAGCGCATCCCTCGTCAGAGACGCACTTCTTCTACCGCACGTCCAACTCACACTTCGAGTTCGAGCTCGAGGACGGTGCGGTGACGGCAATGCTGGTGTACCAGGACGGTGCCGAGCTGGCGGAGCGGGCCGTGCGGGTGTCCGGCACGGTGCCGACGCGGGAGGCGGTCCGGCTCGATACGTCCATTCTCGAGCGCTACGTCGGGGTCTTCGAGATCCAGCCCGGCTTCGATCTCACGGTGTACCTCGAGGGGGATGCCCTGATGGCGCGGGCGACAGGGCAGGGCAGCTTTGCGATTCACGCGTCGTCGCAGACCGAGTTCTACGTCGAGGAGTTCGAGGCCCGGCTCACGTTCGTGATGGGCCCGGACGGGATGGCGCAGGAAGTCGTCCTGCATCAAGGTGGCCGCGACACACGGGCGAAGCGGAAGGAGTAGTCGAGGAGCGTTCGGGCGGTCACGGGTGCCGGGGCGAGTGGTGTGCTGGCCCGGCCGGCCGGCCGGCCGTACTTTGAATGAGGCTCAGTGCGGAGGTCATCCCGATGACCGAGCAGCTCGAGCGCGTACGGACCGCCCTCGCCGATAGCTACCGCGTCGAGCGGGAGTTGGGCCGTGGCGGGATGTCGACGGTCTACGAGGCGCGCGACCTCAAGCACGACCGGAGGGTTGCGATCAAGGTGCTGCGCGCCGAGCTGGCCGCCCACCTGGGGCCCGAGCGTTTCCTGCGTGAGATCCGGCTGACGGCGAATCTGCAGCATCCCCACATCGTTCCCCTCTATGACTCCGGTGAGGCCGCCGGACTGCTGTATTACGTCATGCCGTTTGTGGAGGGCGAGAGTCTGCGCGCCCGGCTCGATCGCGAAGGGCGCATCTCGCTTGCCGAGAGTCTCCGCATCGCGCGCCAGGTGACCACGGCGCTCGCGTTCGCTCACGAGCGCCAGGTCATCCACCGCGACGTCAAGCCGGAGAATATTCTGCTCACGGGCGGTACGGCGCTGGTCGCCGACTTCGGGGTGGCCCGCGCCACGGAAGCGGCCGGTGGCGACCAGCTCACGGCTGTCGGTCTCGCCGTCGGCACGCCGGCCTATATGAGCCCGGAACAAGCGAGTGGAGAGTCGAACGTCGACGGACGCAGTGACCTCTACTCGCTCGGATGCGTGCTCTACGAGATGCTCGCAGGCGAGCCGCCGTTCGGCCATGACACTCCTCAGCGCACGTTGTCTCGCCAGGTCATGAAGCGTGCGCCGTCGCTGTCCGCGGCAGCCGCGCAAGTCCCCCACGTCGTCTCCGCGGTCGTCGGACGACTGCTAGCCAAGGAGCCCGCCGAGCGATACGACTCGGCGCAGGCACTCGTGGCAGCGCTCGACACGGCGGCTCCGAACGGGCTCGGGTCGGCGCTGGGATCGGGGCCCTGGTGGACGGCGCTCATGCAGAGGCGACCCGCACGCATCGTCGTAGCCTACGTCGCTGCAGGGCTCATCCTCGTGGCGCTCACGAAGTGGCTGGCGGTGCGGCTGATGCTGTCCGCGGATCTTCCGATGCTGACAGGGCTGGCGATGCTGTTGCTGCTGCCGAGCGTTGTCCTGCTGGCCTACCGCCGCCGCCACGATGGATGGACGTTCGCCGAGAAGGCCGTGCTGCCGGTCAACGCGGTCCTCGCGGTCGCGGTGCTGTTCCTGGTATTCGGCGGCAGAAACCTCGGCGCCACGACCACCGAGGTGACCCTACGTGATGAGGAGGGCAATCTCATCACGCGGCGCGTGCCCAAGGAGGGATTTCGCAAGAACGTCCTGCTGTTCTTCTTCGACAATCCGCAGAGCGACACCTCGCTCACGTGGCTGCAGTACGGCATCCCGCTCGCTCTGCGGCAGGACCTGCTCCAGGATCCCTTCTTCTACGTCGGGAGCCCCGAGCTCTTTTTCGACGAGTTGACACGAGAGGGCTTTGCCGACGGATTGGCCGTGCCGTTGTCACTGCAACGGCGTCTGGCCGACGACCGCCACTTCGGGTGGTTCCTCACGGGAGCGGTGACGCGGGCGGGCGACGACGTCTCAGTGACGACGCGATTGTACGATGGACGCGGAGGTCGGTTAGTTGCCGAGCACGCGCTCGAGGGCGCCGACGGATTTGCGGTGGTCGACCGGATTACTGAGACGCTCAAGCGCGATCTGGACGTCCCCGCCACTCAGGTGGAGGAAAGCACCGACCTGCCCGTCGCCGAAACCCTGACACATTCCATCGCCGCCTATCGCGACTTCGTGGAAGGCGCTGTGGCGATGCTGCGCGGCGAGCCCCGGGAAGCGGTTGCACCGCTGGAACGCGCAGTGCGGAGGGACACCCTGTTCGCGCTGGCGTACACGCAGCTGTGGGTGGCGCGATTGCTACTCAATCAGAACGACGTTGGTGACGCGCTCGAGCGCGCGCGTCGACTGGCCTACAAGCTGCCGGAGATCCAGCAGCTCGGCATCAAGGCGGAGTACTACCTCTTCCACGCTCAGGATCCCGACCGGGCGCTCGCCGTGGCCCAGATGCACGCAGAGCTGTACCCACACGATCTCCAGGCGCGGCTGCTCCTGGCGCGGTTGTGGGAGCTGGCGGGACGCTACGACAGTGCAGCGGTGGAATACGAGACGACGTACGCCCTCGATACGACGCGGTACGATCTGCTGCTCCAGATCGGCAGCATGGCGCACTATCAGGGACTCGACCAACGGGCGCTCGGGTACTTCCGACGCTACGCTGACCGGTTCCCCGAGGATCCGAGATCGTACACGAGCATGGCGAGGGCCTTGGCCCGGCTCGGGGATCACGACCGGGCGCTGGAGCTGTACGAGCGCGCACGGGTGCTCGCTCCGGACAATCTGGACGTTCTCCTCGGGAGCGCGCGGCTCTTCATGGATGTCGGGCGGTTCGATGATGCTGCAGCACGCTTGGAAGAGGCGCAACGGGCTGCCGCTACCCCCGACCAGCGCAGGATGCTCTATGAATCCCTCCGGGAGTACCACGATCGCCGCGGCGTGCTGTCCCTGGCCGTCGAGTTCATGGAACGGAGTTGGGCCGAAGGCGGAACCGAGCGCGTCCCCCTTGAGGCGGTAATGATAAAGCTCGAGGGTCTAGGGCAGTATGTTCGGGCGGGGCGAGTCGGGGTGGCACGGGACACGCTCCGTGCGCTGCGTGCTCAGCTTTCGGGGCCGTTTGCCAGCTACATCGAGTGGGGCCGGTTGACCATCGCGATGGAGTCGGAGGATGCCGACAGCATCGAAGCCGTCCTGCCGCCACTGGACTCGCTCATGGCTCGGTTTAGCTACGTGCAGTTCCACGCCGACCGGGAGCTCGCCGCGGGGCTGGCCCAGGAGCTGCGCGGCGCGTGCGACCGGGCCCTCGTGAGCTATCAGCGAGCTTTGGACGTCGACCCGATGATGCGGGCGGCGAGATTGGGCCTGGCACGCTGCGAGCGCGCACTCGGCGACCTCGACGGAGCGGAGCGCCGCCTCGAGGAACTCCTGCGTGCCCGCCCGTACCATCCCATCGCGCTATACGAGTTGGCGCAGGTGCACCGCGCCCGAGGGGAGGAGGATGAAGCCGTCCGTGAGCTGCAGAAGGCCATGCAGGTTTTCGAGAGCGCGGAGCCGGCGTGCGTGTGGGCACAACGAACGCGGGAGGCACTCGCAGAGTTGCGATAGGCGCACCAATCCGCCTAGCCGTCCATCTGCCTCACACCATGAGACTGCACAGATACGCCGTCGCCACACCCAGGTAGTTCCCGAGCGCGTAGCCGATAAGCGCGAGCATGATCGAGATCGGGACCAGCTCCTCGCGGTGGTAGCCCGCCGCAACGGGTGCTGAGGCGGCACCGCCCACCGCGGCCACGCTCGAGACGGCCGCCATGCTGACGTCGATCCGGAACAGGCGAGCACCGATCACGATGAACAACAGGTGCACGCTGATGCACACGAATCCCGCGACGAGGAACCACTGGGCCCCACCGATGTTCCTGAGGTCGGCGCCCGCCCCGAGCATGGTCATGTAAATGTAGACGAGTCCCATCGCGAGCGGCTCGGTGCCGGGCACGTTCTTGAGCGGCGTAGCCGACAGCACGATGCCGAAGGTGGTCACCAGCAGAATCGCCCAAGTGCTCTCGGTGAAGACCGGCTCGATTACGGGGAACACGCCGGCCAGGCTGTTCGCCACGAGGATCGCCGTGAATCCGAATCCGAGCAAGACCAGCACATCGCGGAAGTGCACCTCGTGCGTCTTCCGCTCGATCACCTGGTCGGCCGCGGCGATGTGGTCGATCTGCTCCTGAGAAACGCCCGTGAATCGATTGAAGCCCCGCGCCCACCGTTTGCACGTGAGGATCAGCGGGAAGTACACCACGTAGACGAAGTTGTCCACCAGCACCACCATGCCGACCATCTCGTTTGGCGTCTGGATGCTCTCGGCCACGGCGGCCAGGTTCCCGGTACCCCCGATCCAGCTGCCTGCCAAGGCGCCGTAGCCCCGCCAGGTGTCGGGTGGCAGCCCGGACCGGAACAGGAAGAACGAGAACGCCGCTCCGAGCACGATCCCCACCGCGCCGAGCACGAGCACGGCGGCCCCACGCCAGGCGACCTTCAGGGACTGCCGGATGTTGATGTCCAGCAGCATCAGCACGATGAACATGGGGACGGCGAACGAGCGAAACGTCGTGTAGATCGGGGTGGTGCGTGGGATGACGTTGAGGTTGCTCAGGAAGATCGGCGTCAGGAAGATCCAGATGATGGCCGGGAGGATGTCGAACACCTTCCAGCGCGTGCGCCGCTCCAGCCAGATGAACACGACCGGGATCATGGTGATCACGGCCATCACGCCGATGAGATCGTCGAAGAGCGGCTGGCCATTCATCGCGATAGCGACCCCGGAGGAAGGTCTCGCAACATAGCACCACGCGCCCGTTCGCGGCGACGCGGTGGAATGGCCGTTGGCCCTCCCGTCGTTCCGGACCGTTCGTACATTGCCGGACGATGTCTGACACCGTGGTGCAGCCACCGTCCGCCTGTCCGCCCACCTCTGGCGCTCGCTCTCTCGCGACTGCACCTTTCCGGCAATGATTGCGAGGTTTCCTACCGCAGGTCTGCGGGTCCTGCCGTTTGTGGCGCTGCTCGGGCTCGGCTGCGTCAGCGTGCCCCAGCACACCCCCAACATGAAGCGAGCGGGCGTCGAGGACCTCACGGCCACCCAGCTGCGTGAGCTGGTGCTGCAATTCGCGGACGACTACGCGCAGGCCGTGGAGCGAACGGCCGACAGTGTGCGGACCGTGGTCGACGATCCCGAACTGGCTTACCTGGCGTTGCTGTTGAAGTCCACGGCCGTGCACCACATGCGGCAGGCGGCGCTCATCTCCGATCCGTTGCTTGGCTTGGTGGACGTGTGGCTTTACGCTGTGCAGCTCCGCATGTTCGTGGAATCACCTCCACCAAGCTACGGCAAGTTCGATGAGGAGAACCGCACCATGGCGCTCGATGTGCTGCGTCGGAAGGAGCGGCGCGCGGTCGAGTTGGCGATCAGCGCGGTGGGAACGGAGCGCGTGGAGCGGTTCACACCGCGGCTGCTGGCGTTCGCTGCCGAGCATCCGATTGATCCGCTTACGCTAGGCCGCACTTCCATCATGTCCGCGGATTCCGCCGTGCTCCTGCCGGTCGGAGGAGGTGTGGGTGGCACCCTGGCCGCCACCTACTGGAGCATGCGCGATGTCGCGGACCGGATATCGGCCCTCGATGCTGCCCTGGGCAAGGAGTTGCGGTGGAACGTCGAGCTGCTGGCTCGCGACCTGGCCGATATGCCGGTCGTGGACAGCGTGCTCACGAGCGTCCGCTCGTCGCTCGACCGTATCGCCGCGCTTGCCGACACCCTGCCGATGCTGGTGAGTGGCGAGCGCACTGCCGTGCTGGAAACGCTCCACGACGAGCTCGTCGATCTCACCTCGGCAATCGAGTCCATGCGGCTTGCGACCCTCGAGACGGTCTCCGGAGAGCGCGCGGCCGTGCTGGATGCGCTGGCTCGCGAGCGTGTTGCGATGCTCGAGGCACTGACCGTTCAGCGGATCGCGACACTCGCGGCTGTCGACAGCATCCTCGCGGGCACCCTCGACCGGTCGGAACGGCTCGTCGACCACATCATCTGGCGTCTCGCCCAGCTGCTCGCGGTCGGTCTCATCGTCCTGTTGATCGCTGCGGTGATCGTCGTGCGCGTCTGGCGGCCGTCGCGGACCTGAGCTTCGCTCCGAGGCCCGTTTCCGTGATCCGGGCGCGCAGCCAAGTCCGCCCATCCGCCGGTAGCGTTCCGGTCCCGATCGTGACAAATTGAATCGGAGATAGAGGTGCCGTCCCATGCGAGACGGCACCACGGACGAGCGGACCCGCCGGCTCGGCGGCACGACGACGGTGCCGCCGATTCGGTTTTTCCATTCAGATCGGCGGCGAGATGATCGAAGAGATTCGCGCGAAGCTCCAGGCGGAAGTCCAGGCGCTCAATCACGAGCTGCACGTGGTGCTGCCCCAAACACTGCAGAAGGCCATCGAGCTTGGCGATCTGCGGGAGAACTCGGACTATCACGCGGCGACCGAGCGGCAGGGCGTCATCCAGGCGCGGCTCCAGCACCTCCGTTCGAGGCTCCAGAAGCTCTCGGACATCGACTTCACGAAGATCCCAGCCGATCGGGTCGGCCTGGGGTCACGCGTCACGGTGTGCGATCTCGACACCAAGCAGGACGAGATCATCGAGTTGGTGATCCCCGAGGCGATGGACATCGACAAGGGGCACGTCTCGGTGTCCTCTCCCCTTGGGCGTGCCCTGCTCGACAAGAAGCCGAAGGAACGAGTTACCGTGGTGCTGCCCATGGGGAAGCGACGCCTGCGCATCGTGAAGCTCGAGACCCTGCACGATTCGGTGCAGCGAGAAGTCGCGGCCGACACTGTGGATTGAGCGTCACGTGCCGCGCCCCGAGCAGGGGCCGGCACGTCGCGCACCTAATCGTACCGATTTGCTCACCATTACCAGTCGCCGCGCTACGGCGTCCTTGATTGGCGAGATGGCCTCGCTCTGCCGGCCCCGTGGCATGGTTGGTGCCGATCGATTTGGGGAGCGGTATAGCCGTGTCGATCATTCCGGGCGTCGGGTGGGTGCGCGTGTGTTGGCGGTGGGAAGTGAAGGATTCCCTCCTGCCTGCGGGTTGACGATAGATGCGCAGTCACCGGTGAAGGCTCATCCCCCGGCGCCCGCTGTGGAACCCGCCTGCCGTTGACCCCCTGGGTATCTTCCATCCCTGGATGGGTATGCCTCATTGACGCACGCTGTCGGCTCGCCGCCTTGCTGCCCCAAACGGGAT
>JBDHDN010000016.1:0-18292 GCA_039591485.1 Gemmatimonadota bacterium | reverse complement strand
TGGGACGAGCTGGCCGACTGGTACCTCGAGCATGTCAAGCCGCGCCTGTACGGCACGGCGGCGGGCGGTGACGTCGCCCGCGGCATTCTGGTACACGTATTCGGCAGGGCACTGCAACTGCTCCACCCGGTGATGCCGTTCATCACGGAGGAGCTGTGGCGGCACATCCCGACGGAGCACGAGCCGTTGCTGGCGGGTGCGCGTTGGCCCGAGGCTGACCCGGCGTACGACGACGAGGAGGCGGAGACCGCGTTCGGGCTGGTCCAGGGGCTGGTGGGCGCGGTGCGGACCATCCGAGCCGAATATCACGTGCCGCCGGCGGCGACGCTGACTGCGGTGGTAACGCCGGCGGGGTCGGCGGCCTCGAGTGCCTTCGCGGCCGAGCGCGAGACGATCCTCCGCCTGGCAAAGCTCGCTGCGCTCGAGACCGCGGCGGACGCCGAGGGGATCGGGGGACACGGCGTGCTCTCCGACGGGACGGCCGTCTTCGTACCGCTTGGTGACGCGATCGACGTGGACCGCGAGTGTGCGCGGCTCAGTGAGGAGCTGACACGGATCGACGGACTGCTCACGAGCGTACGCGGCAAGCTGGCAAACGAGAACTTCGTGACCCGCGCCCCCGCCGACGTGGTCGAGCGGGAGCGGGAAAAGGAGCGGTCATGGCGCGAGCAGCAGGAGACGCTGGCCGCCAAGCTGCGCGCCTTGGGCTGCTGATCGGGCTGGCCGCCTGCGCCGTCATCGAGAGCCCGCCCGGCGGTCCGCCCGACTTCGAAGCACCTGTCGTCGCAGTGGTCCGGCCCGATTCCGGGGCGATCGTCCCGGGGTTCGAGGGCGCCGCGCGTATCGAGTTCAACGAGGTGATCAGCGAGCAGTCGGGTGGCGGGCTGGACAAGCTGGTCGAGCTCTCTCCGCGCCCCGAAGAGCTGGACGTCTCCTGGAAGCGCAACGCGATCGAGCTGAAACCGAAGCCCGAGTGGATCGACGGCGCCGTCTACCGCATCGTCCTGCTTCCGGGCATCGCAGATCTGCGCAACAACCGCATGGAAGAGGGCATCACCGTCGTGTTCACGACCGGCGGCGAGATTCCTGCCACCACGCTGTCCGGCGCGGTGCTCGATTGGGAGGACAACCGTGTCGGCCAGGGCGCACTGATCGAGGCGATCCTGCTGCCCGACTCGCTCGCGTATGTCACGCGGGCCGATTCCACCGGCGACTTCGAGATGGCGCAGGTCCCGCGCGGCGAGTATCTGCTCGTCGCCACGATCGACCAGAACAACAACGGGGAGCGGGACTCCCGTGAAGCGTTCGACTCGGTCACGATCGCCCTGGACTCGGCGGCGTCGGAGGTGCTCTGGACGTTCGTAAGGGACACGACGGGGCCCACGCTGAGGGATCTGGTGCAGGCCGACAGTCAGACCATCCGGTTGGACTTCACCCAGAAACTCGCCCGGGGGGCGCCGCAGCCGGCCGCCGTTGCGGTATGGGAGCTGCCCGACACGGTTCCCGTCCCGATCGACACGGTGTGGAGCGAGCGCGCCTACGAGTCGGTGCGTGCAGCGGAGCAAGCGGCGCGCGACTCGGCCGCAGCGGCGGCGGCGGCGACTGATACCCTGGCCCCAGCCGACACCGCAGAGGCCCCACCGCCTCCGCCACCGCCGGCCCAGGCGACGACGGAGGAAGAGGAGCCAACCGGCAACGAGGCCTTGCTGCTGCAGCGCCCCAAGCTGTCAGCGACGTGGTACATCCGCCTGCTCGGACCGATCCCGCCGGGCCGCTACCTGGTCGGGGCAACAGCCGAGAACCTGAGCGGCGTCGTCGCCGAGTCGCGGCGCCTCCTCGTCGTCGAGGCGCCGCCGGACTCCACGTGACCGATCCCCGCCGCCGCCTGCCTGCCGTCAACGCGCTGCTCGCGCTGGCACGTGAGGCAGGGCTTGACGCATCCCATGCCGAGCTGCTCGCATCAGCCCGCGCGGTACTCGCACGTGCCCGGGGACAGGGTGCTGAGGAGCCTTCCGGCGGATGGAGCGACGCAATGCGGCACGAGCTGGACCGGCTCACACGTCCCTCGCTGCGGCGGGTCGTGAACGCCACCGGCGTGGTCCTGCACACCAACCTCGGGCGGGCGCCCCTCGCAGCCGAGGCGCGCAAGGCAGTCATGCAGGCGCTCGGCTATAGCACGCTGGAACTGGACCTCGACGACGGCAGCCGCGGCTCGCGCCAGGACCATGTACGCGACGCCCTGTCGACCCTGACCGGCGCGGAGGATGCCCTCGTCGTGAACAACGCGGCGTCCGCGCTGCTGCTGACGCTGAACGGTCTCGCCGCGGGGGGCGAGACGATCGTCTCTCGCGGCGAGCTGGTGGAGATCGGGGGGGCGTTCCGCATTCCCGACATCCTGGCGCGGAGCGGGAGCGTTCTCGTCGAAGTCGGAACCACCAATCGCACCCGGATTCGCGATTACGAGCTGGCCGTCACACCCCGTACGCAGGTGCTGCTGAAGGTCCATCGCTCGAACTTCCAGCTCACGGGCTACACGGAAGAGACAGACCTGGCCGCGCTCGTGCGCCTCGGCGCCGGCCGCGGGATTCCCGCCGTGCACGACGTGGGCAGCGGTTTGCTGGTCTCGCTCGAGGCGTACGGCCTCACCGGCGAGCCGCTCGTGCGCGACAGCGCGCAGACCGGAGCAACCGTCGTGTTTTCGGCTGACAAGCTGCTCGGTGGTCCGCAGGCGGGAGTGATCGTCGGCCCCAACGCAATCGTGCGCGCGCTTGCACGCAATCCGCTCGCCCGCGCGTTTCGTCCCGACAAGACGACGTTCGCCGCCCTGGAAGCGACCCTCGTGCTGTATCGCGACCCCGACGAGGCGCTGCGCCGTGTCCCGGTCCTGGCCATGCTGACCGCCACTCCCGGGGACCTCGACCGGCGGGCCCGACGGCTCAAACGCCGGCTTCCCGGCGCCCGGCTCGTGCCCGGATCGTCCGCGGTCGGAGGCGGCTCGTTCCCGGGCAGCGAGCTTCCCACCACGCTCGTCACCCTCGAGGTGGAGTCGTGCGAGGCGTTCCTCGAGCTGCTCCGGCGGTACGATCCGCCGGTCATTGCACGGACGGTAGACGATCGCGTCGCGTTCGACGTGCGTACCCTCGGCGATGACGAGCTCGGAACGGTAGCCGACGCGGCGAAAGCCGCGGGGTGGGGCGGGTGACGGCACGAGATTGCCCCGGCATGTATGTTTTGAGCGGCTGCTGTGCACGGTCCGCCCGTCGACCGACTGGCTCGCCGGGCACCAGGCCACGCTGACGGAGTTGGCCATGCGTGTTGCCGTTCTCGCCTCTGGTGGCGGCACAAATCTCCAGGCACTGCTCGACACCTGCACCGGTCCGGCGCCGGCGCAGGTCGTGGTCGTGATCAGCAACAGCGCCGAGGCCGGCGCGCTCGATCGCGCGCGCCGTGCCGGTGTTGCCGTCGAGGTGCTTCGCGACCACCGTGACGGCGCCGCGCTGCTGGGGTTGCTCGAGCGGCACGACGTGCAGCTCGTCGTTCTGGCCGGGTATCTGAAGCTGGTGCCGGCCGAGATCGTTGCCGCCTACAGCGGTCGGATGATCAACATCCACCCCGCCCTGCTCCCGTCCTTCGGAGGGAAGGGGATGTACGGCCGGCGGGTACACGAAGCCGTCCTAGCATCCGGGGCCACGGTTTCCGGACCGACCGTGCACCTGGTGACCGAGGAATACGACCGGGGAAGGATCCTCGCGCAGTGGCCTGTTCCGGTCCACGCGACGGACACGCCGGAGACGCTTGCCGCCCGCGTGCTCGCGATCGAGCATCAGCTGCTGCCCGCGGTGGTGTTGGCTGCGGCGACGTCAGGACGCGCCGTCACGGTCCGGGCCGACGGCGGGGGATATCGCATCGAACGGGAGCCGGCACGCATCGGGGATGCCCTCGTGCCGGCCGGAACTACACCGTCTGACTGAGGAGGATGGGATGCCGCGAGCGCTGATCTCGGTATCGGACAAGCGGGGCGTCGCCCAGTTCGCCAAGAGCCTGGCGGCGCTCGGATGGGAGATCGTCTCGACGGGTGGAACGGCACACGTGCTCGGCCAGGCCGACGTGTCCGTGATCCCCGTCGAGACGGTGACCGGATTCCCCGAGATCATGGACGGTCGCGTCAAGACGCTGCACCCCGCTGTCCATGCCGCCCTGCTCGCGCGCCGGGACCAGGCGGAGCACATGCGGGAGCTGACCGGCCGCGGGTTCGTCCCGATCGATCTCGTCGCCGTGAACCTCTACCCGTTCCAGGAGACGGTCGGCCGGCCCAACATCAAGCTCGAGGACGCGATCGAGCAGATCGACATCGGCGGCCCTTCGATGCTCCGCTCGGCTTCCAAGAACCACCAGGCCGTCATCGTGGTATCCGATCCCAACGACTACGAGCGTGTCCTCTCGGCGCTGCAGCAGGACCAGGTCACCGACGAGCTCCGGCTCGAGCTGGCGACCAAGGTCTTCTCGCACACCGCACAGTACGACGCTGCGATCGCCCAATACCTCGGGAAGGGGGAGGAGACGTTCCCGGCGGCGATGGGGCTGGCGCTCGAGCGGGTGCAGATCCTGCGGTACGGCGAGAACCCGATGCAACGGGCGGCGCTGTATACGTCGGGCGAGGGCCGCGGCTTCGACGAGCTGCGGCAGCTCCACGGCAAGGAGCTCTCGTTCAACAATCTGCTCGACGTCGAGGCGGCCACCACGGCCGTTGCCCCGTGGCCAGACCGGCCCGTGTGCGCGATCATCAAGCACACCACCCCCTGCGGCATCGCGCTGGGAAAGAGCCCGGAGGAGGCCTACCAGCGGGCGCTGGCGACGGACTCGAAGTCGGCGTTCGGATCGGTCGTGGCGTTCAACACCGTGGTCGACGCTCGTGCAGCGGAAGCGATGCAGGATCTCTTCGTGGAAGTGGTCGTCGCGCCGCGCTTCCACGACGCGGCCGTCGACATCTTCCAGCGCAAGAAGAACCTCCGGGTGGTGGAGCTGCCGCTCCCCGACGGGCGCCCGGCCCTCGACTTCAAGCGGGTCCGCGGCGGCTTCCTGATGCAGGACCGCTTCCAGGTGTCGGCCGACGAGTCGGAGTGGAGCGTCGTCACCGCCCGCGAGCCGACCGAAGCCGAGTGGCGCGACCTGCGGTTCGGGTGGGCCGCCGTGGCGTCGGTGAAATCGAACGCCATTCTGCTGGCACGGGAAGAAGCGGCGATCGGGATCGGGGCCGGCCAGATGAGCCGCGTCGACGCCGCGTTCCTCGCCGTCCACAAAGCCCGCGACATGGGGCACGATCCGGCGGGAAGCGTGATGGCATCCGACGCGTTCTTCCCGTTCGCGGACGGTGTCGAGCAGGCCGCCGAGGCAGGGATCACGGCGATCATTCAACCTGGCGGCTCAATCAGGGATGCCGACGTCCAGGCGGCCGCCGATGCCCATGGCATCGCCATGGTCATGACCGGCCGGCGCCAGTTCCGGCATTGAGCCGGGGCAGCCACACCGCAAACCACTGACCGCGTCAGGACACGGAACCCCCATGCACGCGACCGCCTTCGACGACAGATCCCCGCCGGCGGCGGGCGCCCGGCCACCATACGCGCTGGCCGGACTCGTCTTCCTCGTCGTGTTCGGCATCTATGTCGTCACGATCGCGCCGACGACGCAGTTCTGGGACACGTCGGAGTACATCGCCGCGGCGAAGGTCCTCGGCATCCCGCACCCGCCGGGGAACCCCCTGTTCGTGCTGCTCGCGCATGTGTGGGGCATGATCCCGCTCGTCGAGCACTACGCGCTCCGCATCAACCTGTTTGCGGCGTTCACGTCGGCACTCGCGTCGGGCTTCCTGTTCCTCGTGGCCGAGCGGTTCCTCCGCACGATCGTGCCGGAACCGCGCTGGGCGCGTATCGGCGCCGCCCTCGGCGGGGCGCTGGTCGGGGCAACGTCGTTCACCGTGTGGCACCAGTCGGTGGTGAACGAGAAGGTCTACACGACGAGCCTGCTGTCGATCGCGCTCGTGCTGTGGCTGGTGGTGCACTGGGGCGACGAGCCCGCCGGCCAGCGGCGCGACCATTGGCTCATCCTCATCGTGTACGTGCTCGCGCTGAGCTCGACCAACCACCTGATGGGTGTCCTCGCGGCGCCGGCGTTCGTCGTCTACGTGCTGTTCACCGAGCCCGGCGCCGTCCTCAGGTGGCGGTTGTGGGTGGCGAGCCTGCTGGTGATCGGCGTGGGACTCAGCGTGTCGCTGTTCCTGCCGATCCGGGCGGGCTTCTATCCGCCGATCAACGAGGGTGAGCCCGTGTGCCAATCCATGGTCGGCGCCCTCGAGAGCATCTACACGTTCGGGGCCGCAGGCTGCCACGCGTTGTCCGACGTCCTGACCCGCGATCAATACCAGAAGGGCCCGCTCATCCCGCGCCAGGCGGACATCCTGTGGCAGTACGGTACCTGGTTGCAGTACTTCAGCTGGCAGTTCGCACACGATTGGAACCAGTCGATCCGCAACGTGTTCGCCGTCGTGTTCGGCCTGTTGGGCCTGGCCGGCGCGGTGAACCACTTCAAGCGCGACCGACGGGGCGCCGTCGCGATGATGGCGCTGATGTTCACCGTCGTCGTCGCCCTGGTGTTCTATCTCGACTTCAAGTACGGCTTCTCGTGGCCGTCGCGGCTGTCGCACCCCGACGTCGCGCGAGAAGTGCGCGAGCGGGACTACTTCTTCCTCGCCTCATTCCAGCTCTGGGGCATCTGGGTGGCGCTGGGATTCGGCACCGTGATGAGTGCCCTCGCTCGCATGCTGCGCGATCGTGAGCCGGGGACGAATGCCTGGCTGATGATGGCTCCCGTGCTGGTGCTCGCCTTCGTGCCGCTCGTCGGCAACCGGCTCACGGCCTCGCGGGCGGGTGAAACGCTCGCACGGGCATCGGCGCGGGATCTGCTGCAGTCGGTTCCGCCGTACAGCATCCTCATCACGGCCGGTGACAACGACACCTTCCCGCTGTGGTACATGCAGGAGGTCGAGAACGTCCGGCGCGACGTGCTGCTGGCCAACATCTCACTCATGGGCACGGAGTGGCACAACAAGCAGCTCAAGCGGCGCAACGTCGTTCCGCTGGACACCGCCTCGCTGCATCCGATCTACCGCGACTCGACGTGGACAGCACCGACCCACGAGGCTATCAGCTGGAGCTACGAGCAGATCGAGGCCCTGCCGTTCTTTCAACAACTCACCGAACGGACGGTGTTCCGAGCCGGTGACCTCCGTCTCGTGCTGACCCCGCAGGTGCTGACCCGACCGGAGATCGTTGCCCTGCACCTGATCCAGCAGAACCTCGGCAGACGACCGGTCTACTTCTCCCGCACAACCGGCTCCTATGCCGACCAACTGGGGCTCACGCCGTATCTCCGGGGCGAGGGATTGGTGCGGCGCGTCATGCCGGATTCGATTGCGGCGGACAGCACGGTCCTGCGGATGGGCCCGCTCGGCTGGGTGGACCTGCCGAGGACCGACACGCTGCTCTTCGAGGTGTACCACCCGGAGGCAGCGGCCCGCGCGCGTCCCCGCGGCTGGCCGGATACGCCGTCGGAGGGCATCCTGTGGCTCTACGCGCTCCTGTACGCGAACCAGGCGCAGTACCTCGCTGCCCTGGCCGCCGACTCCCAAGCCGTCGCGGCGGATCCCGAACTCCTGAACAGGCTCGAGCGCGCAACGGACATCGCCGAGCGGACGTTCAGCCAGACGGAGCAGTACCGGGGCGGAGCGTTCGGCTTCTAGCGGCGGACCGCGGCCCGGCGCGGGGCCGCGTCAGAAGCCGATAGTGAGCCCGGCGAGTAGCTGCCGGCCCGGTGCCGGCTCGAAGTAGCGAGCGCCTCGGGCATTCACGACCACCGAGGATGCGTACCGCGCATCCAGGGCGTTGAGCAGCGCCGCGAAGGGGGCAAGCGACACCCGCCCGACCCGTCCCTCCCATCCGACACGGACATGGGCGACCCCGTACGACGGCGCCTCCGCCGTGTTCGCGTCGTCGGCCGTCACCGCAGATACCGCGTCCACCTCGGCCGTCAGCCAGACGTCCGTCACGGGCCGCAGCGTGAGCGTGACGAACAGCCGATGCCGTGGCATGCCGGGCACGCGGTTGCCGGAGAAGTCACCCTCGGGCGTCATGAAGTCGCTGTAGCTGTAGTCGCCGAAGCTGTACGCCGCCTGAGCCTCGGCCCGCGTTCCGAACGGGGCACGCGCGGACACTTCCAGGCCGCGATGGCTGAGCCGGCCCGCGTTGCGGAAGAAGCGACGACCGGGCTGAGCGGGATCTTCGAACGGGACGAGCGCGTCCCGCACGGCGGCGTGAAAGCCTACCACTTCCCACCGCACCCGCCACGCCGTACCACGGACACCCGCCTCGAACTGCGTGGTGTGCTGCGGCTCGAGTTCCGGATTGAGCCCTCCCGCCCCGTCGGGACGGTTCACGAGCTCCGTCGTGGTCGGCGTCTCGAACGCCGTCCCGACGTTCACGAAGGGCTCGAGCCAGGCGACGGGCCGGAGCAGGGCCCCGACCGACCAGGTCAGCGCATCCATCAGCCTCGAGCCCGAGTCGTCGCCGTCGGTGGTCAGCCGGTCGTCCACCGCGAAGCGGCTCCGGTCATAGCGGATGCCGGCGCGCAGCGAGAGCAGCGCATCCGGTTCAACGACGACCTGGAGGAACGGTCCCACGCCGGAGATCCGCTCCCGCTGGTCGAGCGTGACGGCCGCCCCGTCGAGCGTCCGGTTCTCTCGGTCATCGCGCTGCCACTCGGCGTCCACCCCGAGGGTGACACGACCGCGCTCGGCAGCGCCCGGGAGCGGCGCGGTGAGCGCCCCCCGTATCCCGTAGGCCCACCGCTCGAGATCGATCGCACCGAACGTGAGCCGGTTGGCCAGACCGCGCCGCGCCACGTAGGCGGTGAGCTCGGCGTCGGCGTTCCGTGCAAACGAATGTCCCAGTGCGACACCGCCCTGCGCCTGCCAGACCGCCTTGTCCGCACCCGCGACGACATTGGCCGGTGCGGCCTGCGTCGGATCGGCCTTCCACTCCTCCTCGGTGAGCGCACCCGGGTTGAGCGCCTCGGGCATGTCGGCGAACCAGCCGATCGCCGTCAGATCGGTGCGGGACCCCAGAGGTGTGCGGTATCGCGCCCGCACTCGGCCCACGCGCGCTGCGCTGTGGTCGCGAAAGCCCGAGGCGTCGGTCCACGAGCCGACGACGTCTGCCGTACCGGCGCCAAGCGGCGCTGCGGCGTCGACGGTCCCCTTCCACAATTCGTCCGTCATTCCCATCGCTCGGAAGCTGCCACCCGCGCGACTCACCGGCTCACCCCGCGAGGAGAGGCTGATTACCCCACCCGAGGCATTGCCGTAGAGGCTGGACGCGACGCCGCGCCAGATCTCCGCCCGAGCGAGATCGCCGGACTCCAGCGTCGTGAGTTGGGTCTGTCCGTCGGCCACACCGAGCGGGATGCCGTCGAGCAGGATCTTCACGCCGCGCACACCGAACGCCGAGCGCGCGCCGAACCCGCGGATCGCAACCCGCTGGTCGAGTGCGTAGTTGTGCCGGTTGGCCACGAACACGCCGGGGACGGTGCGCAGGGCGTCGTCGAGTCCGTCGGTCGTACGACCACGCGTGAGCTCGACCCCGTGGATCACGGCATGCGCATGGGGTAGCCGGGCGGAGACGGTGCCGCTCCGATCGACCGACACGACGAGCGTGTCGAGCAGCGGCGGACGGATCGAGTCCTGCTGAGCCGCAAGAGGGAACGCCGCACGGAGCGCTGCGAGGCCCGTGCACAGTCCTGCCGTCAGCCAGCGCGTACGCCACACGATTCGGAATCCCGTCTGCTCAGCGTCGTTCCGGCGCCGGCGCACCGGTTTCGAGGTAGTCCCTGAGCGCGGCGAGGCCATCGATCCGCACCGCACCAAGCTCGTGCGGCAACGAGTCGTGACGCGCGAATCCGCGCCCCCCGACGACCAGCGTCGCCTCGGACGGCAACGCCTCACGCAGTTCTGAGAGCTCGCCGGCGAGCTGCCGGCCCAGGTCGCGCGAGACCACGGAGACGGCCACGAGTCGCGGGCGGTGCCGCAGTGCGGCGCGTGCGATGTCGGCCGCCGGAATGTCGGCACCGAGGTAGAGAATCCGCCATCCGCGTGTCGCGGCGATCACGGCGGCCATGAGTGCGCCGAACTCGTGGCGCTCGCCCGCCGGTGTCGCGAACAGGGCCAGGGGGCGGTCGGGGTCATCGCTCGCGCTTTGCAGCAAGGCACCCACGACCTGGCGGATCACAGCCGACACGAGGTGCTCGTGCGCGATCGACATGTCGCCTGCCTGCCACCGGTCACCCACTTCCGTGAGGACCGGGGCCGCAACCTCTTCGAGAGCGCGCTCCGCCCCAAGCGCGGTTGCCGCACGCTGCAGCAGGCGTCGCAACTTGGTGCCGTCCAGCTCTTCGACGGCCTCGAGTGCCTCGAGCCGGAGCTGCTGCGCAAGATCGCTCCGCTGGGGCGCCGGTTCCGGCGCGCGTGCCTCCTCGGCCTCGTCGTCACGGATGAGCCGGACCAACTCCGCGGTCGGCAGCTCACTGACCTGGCCGATGCTCCGGCCCGACAGGGTCGCGCGCCGCAGGAGCCGCAGCCGCTCGATGTCCTCATCCGAGTAGAGCCGCCTACCAGTTGGCGACCGGCCGGGCTCCACGACGCGGTAGCGCCGTTCCCAAGCCCGCAGGACGTCCGCCGTCAATCCGGTCCGCCGTACGACGACCTGGATAGGATGCTGCTTTTCCGACACGGGCACGCCTCCTTTCTCTGGACGCGGTCAGACGCACACGGACAAACTGCCTTCGCTGCACGGATCGGTCAAGCGCATATCCTACAACAATTTGTGATTTTATTTGTACAAGAGGTTGACAAAACCATTTATTGCGCTAGTTTTTCTTGGACACATAGTGGACAGCGCGACGCGCTGAGCAGTTGTAGATCGCTGCATACCCCAATGGAGGAGACACTGAAATGCTGAAATTCGCACCTGTTGCGCTCGCCGCCGCGGCGCTGGCGATTGCCGTTCCTGCTTCGGCCCAGTACTCGTCCGACACGGACGCGTGGACATCCGACAAGACGATCGTCGAGACGGCGATCGCGGCGGGCTCGTTCGAAACGCTCGTAACAGCCGTCAAGGCCGCCGGATTGGTCGACGTGCTTTCCGGAGAGGGCCCGTTCACGGTCTTCGCCCCGACCGACGAGGCGTTCGCGAAGCTGCCCGACGGCACCCTCGAGGCCCTGCTGGCCGACAAGGAGAAGCTGACCGCCATCCTCACCTACCACGTCGTGCCCGGCAAAGTGACAGCCAAGGACGTCATGAAGCTGAAGTCCGCTAAGACGGTGCAGGGCAAGGAGCTGACCATCGACACCAGCAATGGCGTCAAGGTCGACGGCGCGACCGTCATCAAGGCGGACGTTGCGGCGTCCAACGGCGTGATCCACGTGATCGACACCGTGCTCATCCCCTAGCACGTACCGCTACTCTCCCCCCGCGGGCCGGGGCGCTTCTGCGCCCGGCCCGCGTTTCGTATGGGGGAGGGACGGACCGAAGGATGGAATATCGAATCTCGACTGGCGGAACAGTGAACGAGGAAGTGTAGGTAGGAGTTGGCGTCCGGGCCGGACGTTGCCCGACGCACGGTGCAGGCGGTCCTTCGCTGTGACCACCCATGCGCCTGACTGCCTGACGTCAAGCGCTTACCCCTTGACGACTTGCCCGGTCGAGCGCCAACGTGGAGTCTGCGCCCACTGGCGAGGGATCGCCATCCTATGGCGACGTACTTCGAACGCCTTCAGCAGGCCCTGCGTCCAGAGGGCTACGAGTTGCTGCGCGAGATCGCGAGCGGCGGCATGGGCACGGTGTTCGTGGCGCGCGAGACGGCCCTCAACCGGCTCGTGGCCATCAAGATCGTCCGGCCGGAGCTTGCCACCGCAAAGGCCGTCGACCGCTTCCTCTCCGAAGCCCGCATTCTGGCTGATCTCAGGCACCCCAACATCGTGAGGGTGTTCCGCGCCGGAACGGCCGGGGGATTCCCATACTACGCCATGGAGTACCTGGGCGACGGGGAGACCCTCGGGGAGTACATGCAGCGCGAGCGGCTTTCCCGCGAGCAGGTCCTCGCCCTCGGCCGTGACCTCCTGCACGCACTCGAGTCGTTTCACCGTCGCGGCGTGGTGCATCGCGACATCAAGCCGCAGAACATCTTCCTCATCGACGGCCGGGCGGTCCTCGTCGATTTCGGTATCGCGACGCCGACTGGGCCGCAAACCGTGTCACGCGAGCAGTCCGATGTCGTGCCCGGCACGCCGTCGTACATGCCCCCGGAGCAGCGCTACGGCTGGGACGTCGGGCCGCAGACCGACATCTACGCGGCCGGCATGGTGCTGTACGAGACGCTGAGCGGGAGACGCTGGCGCTGGTTCTTGCCCGACGATGTCCCCTCCTGGTCGGGGGTGCCTTGGCTCCAGCGCCAGGCCCTGCGCCGGGCGCTGGCGTTTGACGTGAACGACCGGTGGCCCGACGCCGCCGCCTTCCGCCGCCCCTGGTGGCACGCACGCACGATCAAGTATCGGGTGCGCACGGCGCTGCTCACCACGGGCGGGCTCGTCGCAGGAGCGATCCTTATCGGGATCATTCTCGGCGGGCCCGAGGAGGGGCCTGTCGACGTGGCGATCGTGTCGTTCGGGGCCGCGGGGGATGTCGATCCCGCGGTCGCTGCCGAGCTCGCGTGGCTCACCGAGCGGACGGTGAGCGGGCAGGTCGATGCTCAGGCGGAGGAGATCGAGACGCGCTTCCTCCGCGCACCCCCGCCGGACACCGATCGGCCGGAGGAGCTGCTGGAGGACCTCCGGACCCGGGCCCTCGTCCGCGGTGGCGTCGCCTCGGGAGCCCAGGGATTCATCGCGCGTGTGGAGGTCGTGACGCGGTCCGGTACCTCCCTCATCGAGGAGACGGCACCGGATATCCGCGGGATCGCCTGCAAGCTCGCCCCGAAGATCCTCCGCAGCTTTGGCGAGCGCGTCGAGTCATACCAGTGTCTCTTCGAGAACACGGCCGCCGTCGCGATGGACCTGCTGCTCAGGGGCGAGGAAGCGTTCCGCCAACAGGACTGGGAGGGTGCCGACCGTCTCTGCACCGACGCACTTGCCATTGACCCGACGCTTGCGTGGGCGCGCTGGCGTCGCGCGAACGCCCGCCGGTGGCTCAGGAGGCCGTTCGCGGAGGACCTCGCACTGCTTCAGGGTCAGCGCAATACACTACTCGAGATCGACCGCCTGCTGCTCGACGCCTGGCGTATTCCGTTCGGCGAGGAGCGAATTCAGCGGTACGAGGCGATCGTGGGCCGGTTTCCGTTCGATCCGTACGCCTGGCTGGTGTTCGGCGACGATCTCCAGGCACGCGGACCGCTGCTCGGACTGCCGGCGGATTCGGCCCACTCCCTGCTGGAGCAGGCTGTCAACCTCGACTCCACGCTTGCCCCCGCCCTGCTGGATCTCACGTTGTTGGCCATCCGCAACGGCGACTCAGCGACGGCAGACACGTGGTTCCGCGAGCTGGAGCACGCCGCCGGACCGAGCGCGAGCATCCCGCCGGACGTGCTCCGCGCCGCCTTACGACTCCGGTTCGGCTCGCCGACGGAACAGCAGATGGCGCTGCATGGACTGTTGACCCAACTCGGAGTCGACGGCGACGGGATGTTGTCGTTCGTCCTCGAGACCCTCCGGTGGGGTCTGGCGTACGGCCTCGCTCGCGAGCAGGCGCTCATCGCCGGAACGGTGCTCGACGAGGCGGGCACCCTTCCCGACACCGTGACCGCCCACCTGCGGGTCACGCAAGGCCTTGCGTTCGCCACCCTGGGCCGCTGGCAGGACGCGATCTCCGCCTTCGATGCCGCGGACGTGACGCTGGGCACCCAAGCGTCCGCACTGCTGGCCGCGCAGTGGCGGGTGCTCCCGTCGGCAATCGGCCCGATGCGCGTTCCGCCGGAGGCCGTCCTCGAGGGGCGGCGTCGATTGGAGCGGCTTGCGGAGGACTCGACTGTCGGTCCGCGCGCGGCGTGGAGTCTGGCCGTGAGCTCCTATGCCGCGGACGATGCGGTTGAGGCACAGCGCTGGGTGCGACGGGTGCGAGAGAGTGGAGAGACCCATGCGGACGCGGCGAGGCTTCTGGACGCGCTCCAGCTCGCGGCCATCGGCGATCAGGCCGGGGCGCTTCGGACGACGGCCGCGGACATCCCGCTGGTCGCCGAGCATCGCGACCTCGACCCGTTCCAGCGCACGATCATGTATCTGCACCGAGGCGAGTGGCGACGAGCCATCGATCCGGACCGCGTGCCGTCCGACTGGCGGTGGCATTACAACGTCGACTTCGTCGGTCAGTTCGAGGTGTTGCCGCAGGCGGCCGAGATCGACTGGGCCTTCGCCCCTTACGCCCGGCTGCTCACCGCGCGGGCCCAGCTCGCGTCCGGCCGGAGCGCGTCGGCCTGCGGCGAGCTCCGCCGCGTGGTGGAGTTGTGGCGGAACGCCGATGCGGTCTTCTCTCCCCTGCGCGACGACGCGCAGGCACTCATCAGCGAGCGGTGCCGATGATCACGTGCCGAGTGCTGGGAACGCCGGAGCTGCTGGTCGACGGCGCGCCGCCACCGGCGGAGCTCATGTGGCGCAAGAACCTCGCGCTCTTGGTCTACCTCGCACGGTCGCCGCGCCGCACCCGCACGCGCGAGCACCTGATGGGTCTATTCTGGGCCGACAAGCCCGACACCGCGGCCCGACATTCGCTGCGGGAGGCGATCCGCGTCCTGCGGCGGACCGTCGGAGAGGAACACCTCGTAACCGAGCACGACCGGGTGACGCTAGGCGGCGGCATCGTGCAGCTGGATGCGGACGTCTTTGCAGGCCACGAGGAACAGGAGCGGTGGCACGACGCCGCCGACCTGGTCGATGGCGACTTCCTCGAAGGCTTCGGTGTGCCGGACGCCTCCGCGTTCGAGGACTGGTTGATCGCCGAGCGCGACGAGTGGCGGCGCCGTGCCGTGCGCGCGCTCACCGCGCACGCAGAGGAGTTGCTCGACGCCGGGCACCACGACAACGCCGTCGCCGCGGCACAGCGCGGCTTGAAGCTCGACCCCGGCGCCGACGGTGCGGCGCGCGCGGCCATGCAGGCACTCACCCTGGCAGGCGATCGTGCCGGCGCCCTTGTCTGCTACGAGCGATTGTGCGAACGGCTGGGAGCACTGGGCGGCACCCCCGATCGTGACACGGAACTCCTGGCCGAGCGGGTGCGGCAGGAGCGCACCTGGCGCCTGTCCAGCGAGGTGCCGGTGGACGCGACGCTGGGCGCGGAAGTCCGCCGCGCTCCCCTCGTGGGACGGGAGGGGCAGCTGAAGCGGCTGATCGAGGCCTTCGAACGGTGCCGGCACGAGCGCCGGGCCGCCGCGTGCGTGATCCAGGCCGTGCCCGGGCTTGGCAAGTCGCGCCTCGCGGAGGAACTGCTGGTTCGCGCACGGCTGACCGGGGCAGCCGTCTCGGCAGTGCGCGCGGTGGAGGGCGATCTCGATGCCCCGTGGACCGGTGTGCTGGGTCTCGCTCGTGGCGGGCTGATCGACGCCCCCGGACTCGCCGCTGCAGCAGCGAGTGCCCTCTCCGCGTTCGCCGCGGAGCTACCGGCTTGGGCCGACCGGTTCGGTACCCGCGGAGCCCCCGCACCGCTCGGCTCGGCTTTCATCGAGGCGCTACGCGCCGTATGTGAGGAGCAGCCGGTGGTGCTGCTCGCCGACGACGCGCACTGGCTGGACGGCGAGAGCCTCCGCACGCTCATCCAGGCGACGCGGGACCTGCACCAGGCATCCCTCCTCGTGGTCTTTGCAGCACAGGAGGATCCGTCCCGCCCCGAGTTGGAGGATCTCCGCTCACGGCTCGGTCGCGATCTGCCCGGCACGGCGATACACCTTGCGCCGCTCGACGACGATGCTATTGGAGAGCTCGTCGGCTGGGCGATGCCGGCATACGCTGAGCCGGACGCGGAGCGCCTGGTGCGACGCATCGCCGTCGACTCCGCCGGATTGCCGCTGCTGGCGATCGAGCTCCTGCACGCCGTCGCCCTTGGCCTCGACGTCGGCACGGTGGCCGGCACGTGGCCCGCACCGTACAAGACGCTCGACCAGACGCTGCCCAGCGAGCTGCCCGACACGATCGTGGCCGCGATCCGGGTGGGGTTCCGGCGGTTGAGCGCCGACGCGCAGCAGGTGCTCGTCGCAGCCGCCGTGCTCGGCGGGCGGCAGCCCGCGAACGTGCTTGGCCGCGCCGCCGGACTGTCCGGCGCGGCACTCGACATGGCACTCGACGAGCTGGAGTGGCAGCGCTGGCTCAGCGCCGACGGGCGTGGCTACGGGTTCGTGGCGCGGGTGGCGCGGGATGTGGTCGATCAGGACATGGTCATCGAAGGACAACGGCAGCGCATCCGGCACGCGGTCTGATCCCTCGGTGTACGCGGTTCGCGGAGGGCACACCATGACGAGCCACCATCGAGTCACCGGCTTGAGAGCGATCTGGGGTCCTCTCATCAGCGCCCTGCTGTGCACGACGGCGCCGCTCGACGCGCAGCAGGCACGGCTCCAGGGAACCGTCACCGACTCCGTCACGGGCCGGGCGCTGGACGGAGTGCGCATCGAGCTGTGGCAGGCGGGCACCGTGACCGCCGCCGCCGTCACGGACGCGACGGGGACGTTTGCGCTCACCGCCGCGGCCGGCACATACCGGGTGATGCTCGCCCGCCTCGACTATCGACCCGTCACGCTGGATGCGCTCGTGCTGCGCGTTGCCGACGCGGCGACGCTCGTGATCCGGCTGTCTCCCCAGCCCATCGTGTTCAACCCGGTCGTGGTCTCGGCGTCCCGCAGGGAGGAAAAGGTGCTCGAGGCACCCGCGGCGGCAACGGTGATCGGCGAGGGCGCTATCGCGGTGCGGCCTGCGCTCACGCCGGTCGACCACGTCTACGACGCGCCGGGCATGCATGTGGCGACGACCGGACTCATCCAGCACGAGGTCGTCGCCCGCGGGTTCAACAACATCGCCTCGGGAGCGCTGCTCGTGCTGGCGGACAACCGCTACGTGCACGTGCCGTCGCTCAGGATCAACGTGTACAACTTCCTCCCGCTCACCGACGAGGACGTGGAGCGGATCGAGCTCGTGCGCGGTCCCGGCTCGGCCCTCTACGGCCCGAACTCCTCCAACGGCGTGATGCACGTGATCTCCCGATCACCGTTCGACGCCCCTGGAGGGACGATCACGCTGAGCGGGGGAGAGCGCGGGGTGGCGCACGGCCAGCTGCGCTACGCGGCGGCTCTCTCGGAGCGATTCGCCCTCAAAGTGTCGGGGCAGTACCTGCGTGGCCGGGACTGGCCACTGTCGGATCCGCAGGATGCACCGCTCGACACCACCATCGAGCGGGTGAGCGGCGAGGTACGGCTCGACTGGCGGCCAACGGGAGGCACGTCGCTCACCGGCACGGTCGGCGTCAACCAGGCCATCTCGAGCACCGAGCTGACCCCGCTCGGCGGCGCTCAAGTAGTCGATTGGCGCTACTCGTACGCCCAGCTACGGCTGCGGTCGGGGCGGCTGTTCGGACAGGTATATCTGAACGCCAGCAACAGCGGCGAGACCCTCCTGCTCCGCGCGGACTCAACGATCGTCGACAAGTCGCAGATGCTCGTCGCGCAGCTCCAGCACGGGGCGCTGCTGGGATCGGCGGTCAATCTGACGTACGGGCTGGACGTCCAGCGCACGGTGCCGCGCACGGAGGGCACGCTCACCGGCCGCAACGAGGACGACGACACGATGAACGAGATCGGCGCCTACGTGCAGGCGGAGGCCGAGCTGACACCGGCTGTGCGGCTCGTCGTCGCCGCGCGCGGCGACTATCACAGCCGGCTCGACGACCCGGTCTTCTCGCCGCGCGCGGCCGTTGTCTTCCACCCGGCACGCGACCATTCGCTCAGGCTCACCTACAACCGTGCCTTCAGCACGCCGACCACGAACAACCTGTTCCTCGATCTCGTCAGCGACGTCCTGCCAACCCCCGTGCCGCTTCCGGTGCGGCTGGTGGGTGTGCCCGAGACCGGCTTCAGCTTCCGCCGCGACTGCGACAGCGGGTTGTGCATGCGCTCGCCCTACACGCCGCCGGCCGGCGGCGGGCCGGGCACGTAC
>JBDHDN010000015.1:0-21219 GCA_039591485.1 Gemmatimonadota bacterium | reverse complement strand
AAGGTACGAATTCGGCGGATCCTCCGCCGTCCCGCCCCTGGCGGTTCGGCGTACAAGGTGTATATAGGACCTCAATGGCTGAGCGCACTCGCAAGAAGCGACGCCGGGCGGCCCCGGCGATCGCCGTCAACGAAGACGATCGGGATCTGCTCGATCAGTACCTCTACGAGGTCAGCAAGACGCCACTGCTGACCCCGCAGGAGGAAATCGACCTCGCCAAGCGCGTCCGCGCTGGCGACGTCGAGGCCATGCAGGAGCTCGCGAAGCGGAACCTCAGGTTCGTGATCTCGGTGGCAAAGAAGTACCAGAATCGAGGGCTCCCGCTCACCGACCTCATCGGTGAGGGCAACGTCGGCCTGCTGACCGCCGCCCGGAAGTTCGACCCGGATCAAGGCGTCAAGTTCATCTCGTACGCGGTGTGGTGGATCCGCCAGGCGATCCTGGCGTCACTCGCCCGCCAAGGACGGACCGTCAGGGTTCCCCTGAACCGGACGGCGGATCTGTCCAAGATCGTCAAGACGGCGGAAGCCCTGCGGCAAGAGCTCCGGCGTGAGCCGACACCCGAAGAGATCTCGGCTGCCACGGGCCTGTCGATGGAGGTGGTCCAGTCACTGGCCGCGCTCAACACGGGCGAGGTTCGGCTGGATGCGCCGCTCGATCCCGAGGGCGACCGCGCCCTGATCGAGCGCTTCATCGCGGAGGATCTGCCGGACACCGAAGAGCAAACCATGGAGCGGTTCCTCAGCGACGAGGTCGAGGAGGCGCTGCAGAGCCTGCCTGCCCGGGATGCCAAGGTGCTCAGGCTGTACTTCGGGCTCGACGGCGGCCGCGAGCACACGCTCGAGGAGATCGGCGGCATGCTTGGCGTGACGCGTGAGCGCGTGCGGCAGCTGCGCGACCGCGCGCTCAAGCGCCTCCGTGAAGGCGATATCGGCAAGGCACTGCAGAGCTTCGCTGCCTGACGCGTCCCGTCGGCGCGGGAGCAGACCGAGGCTGGGGCCGGTGCCCTAGCCTCGGTCGTTTTGGCGGCATACATTCGCCCCGTGCTTCAACACCTGATCCGTCGAGTGGATCGATGGCTGCGGGTGCTCGGACGCGGAGCGCAGTTCCTGGGTGACGTGGGCCGCGGGCTCAAGGAGCCCGACACCTGGGGATCGCTCACGGCGGTGCAGATGCGCCGCATCGGCGTCCAGTCCCTCCCCATCGCCCTCTTCATCGCCGTGTTCACCGGCATCGTCCTGGCGCTGCTGTCATCCTACAGCTTCACGGGCGCGGTGCCGCTGTATTTCGTGGGCACGTTCGTGGGCAAGGCGATGATGTTGGAACTGGCGCCGGTGTTGGTCGGACTGGCGCTCGCGGGTCGGGTCGGCGCCAACATCGCGGCCGAGCTGGGCACCATGCGTGTCACCGAGCAGGTCGACGCTCTCGAGACCCTGGCCTTCAACCCGATCGCGTACCTGGTCGTCCCTCGTGTCATCGCAGCGACACTGATGTTCCCGATCGTCGTGGCGCTCGCGATGGCGGTGGGCATCGTCGCCGGCTGGTTCACGTCCATCAACCTGCTTGACCTGTCCACGCCCGATTTCGTCAAGGGCATCCGGTTGTTCTACCAGTTCAAGGACATCTGGTTCGGCCTCTTGAAGAGCATGTCGTTCGGGTTGGCGATTGCGCTCATCGGATGCTACCGCGGGCTCGGCACGCAGGGAGGGGCCGAAGGCGTGGGTCGGGAAACGACCGGTGCGGTGGTGCTCAGTGCGGAGATGATCCTCGTGCTGGACGCGTTCTGGGCGGTGGCGCTCCTATGATCGCCTTCCGCGAGGTGTACAAGCGCTTCGGCAGCAAGGAGGTGCTGCGCGGCTTCTCGCTCGAGGTGCAGGACGGCGAGACGATGGTCATCATCGGTACCTCCGGCAGCGGCAAGAGCGTCGCGCTCAAACATGTGGTGGGGCTTTTGGCTCCCGACCAGGGGCAGGTGGAGGTCGACGGCAATATCGTCCACATGCTCGAGTGGGACGATCTGATGGCGTAGCGGTCCCAGATCGGCTTCGTGTTCCAGTTCGCCGCGTTCTTCGACTCGATGTCAGTCCGCGACAACCTCACGCTCGGGCTCAAGCGGCAGGGGCTCGACCGACGCACGATGGACGAGCGGGTGCGCGAAGCGCTGGCGGTGGTCGATCTCGAGGGCGTCGAGGACAAGTTCCCGGCCGAGCTGTCGGGTGGCATGCGCAAGCGCGTGGGACTCGCCCGGGCGATCGCGCTCCGTCCGAAGTACCTTCTCTATGACGAGCCGACGACCGGCCTCGATCCCGTCACGTCGGCGGTCATCAACCGGCTGATGGTGCGGACACGAGAGAAGTTCGGTGTCACGGGGATCGTGGTGACGCACGACATGACCAGCGCCTACGCCGTCGGCGATCGTATCGCGATGCTGTACCGTGGTCAGGTGCGCCAGATAGGAACGGTGGAGCAGATTCAGCGAACGCACGACCCGATGGTGCGGCAGTTCATCGAGGGGCGGCCTGAGGGCGCCGAGACGACCGACACTCCGTCCAGTGAGGTGTACGGATGAAGCGACGCGATGAGCTGGTTGTCGGGGCGACGATCGTGATCGCGGTCGCCGTCATCGCGGCGGGGGCGGTCTGGCTGTCCGACACCCGGCTGGGATCCTCCGCCGAGACGTATACGGCGCGGTTCCAGACCGTCGGCGGGCTCGGAGTGGGTAACCCGGTGGTGTACCGTGGCGTCCGGGTCGGCCGGGTGGAGGAGATCCGGCTCGGGAATGGTGGCTGGGTCGAGACCGAGCTGACGGTCTATGCCGGCGTGCCGCTGCCGGAGCGGGCCGGCATCATCGCCGCCTCCCGCTCGTTCTTCGGGGAGTGGCAGGCCACCGTCATCAACCTGGACGAGCCCCCGGACGATCCCAACGTGCGCCAGCAGCTGCAGTCGGTGCTGATGACCGGAGGTGACGACGGTGCGTGGCCCGGCGCCACCCTGCCGGACGTCGGGCAGCTCACCGCACAGGCGTCCCGGGTCGCGGGCGACATCGCGTCGATTTCCTCCCGGGTGGAAACGGTGTTCGACTCCCAGGCCGTGGTGGAGTTGCAGGAAGCGATCCGCGATTTCACGGGCATCGCCTCCAGCATCAACGAGTTCACCGAGACACAGACGAACCTGATGGGCGATGTCGGGGTGAACCTGCGGCAGGGGTCTGATGTCCTGGCTGATGCCGCACGCCGCCTCCAGGCGTCGCTGCTCCGCGTTGATGAGGCGACCGATCAGGGCGAGCTGGAGACCATCATCACCAACAGCCTCGAGGCCTCGCAGCACGCTCGGGAGGCGCTGGAGGACTTTCGGGCCATGGTCGGGGTGGCGCGGGAGAACGACTCGACGCTCGTCCGGTTGATTCACGGCGCGGATTCGCTGATGGCCCGGCTCGAGGCCGGCACCGGCACGGTCGGGATGCTGATCAGCGACTCGATGCTCTACTACGAGGCGACGCTGGCCGTCCGCCAGCTTCGCGAGCTGCTCGCCGACATTCAGGCGAACCCGCGCAAGTACTTCAAGTTCTCGGTCTTCTAGGACACGCTCTGCCATGCGCGTCGAGGAAACGCCCGGGGGCGGCGACGACGGTGGCCAGGCGGAGGCACCGGGCCATTCGGCACCCCGACGGGCGCGTGCAAAACGGGAAACGTCCGCGGGTGGCATCGTGGTCCGCTGCACGGACGACGGCCCGCGGTTCCTGCTCATCCTCGACGGCTACGGGAACTGGGGCTTTCCCAAGGGACACATCGACGAGGGGGAGATCCCGGACGTGGCCGCACGGAGAGAGATCCTCGAGGAGACGAGTCTCGGCGATCTGATCCTCCGGGCACCGCTCGGCATGATCGATTGGTACTTCCGCTTCAAGGGTCGGCTGATCCACAAGTACTGCCACTACTACCTGTTCGAGTCGACGGAGGGGTGTCCCGCACCGCAGGCCGAGGAGGGCATCACCGCCTGCCGCTGGTTTTCACTCGACGAGGCGATCGAGACGATCTCGTACGACAACGCCAGGGCAATGCTGCGCAGCGCCGCGCGGCTGGTCCCTCAGTTCTGCAGCCGCTCGGACTGAGCCTCCCGCGGAGCGTCAGTGCACGTCGTTCCCGTCCTTCATCGTCGCGCAACGCTTCGGCGCAACATCCGCCGCGGCCTGCCGCGCCGGGGATGGCGTGTCGAGCGCTGTCTCTCCGTCGACCGGCTCAGCGCGATGTTCGAGCGACGCCTGCTGGACGCGGTCGTCTTCGATGCGCGGGACCCCGCGACCAGAGCCGCGCTCGAGTTGATCCCGCTGTATCCGGGCATCCCGTTCTTCGCCGCCGGGAGCTTCCGGCCCGGTGACGCGGCCCTCATGCGCAGCTGTCTGCGTGCCGGCGCCTGCGACATCCTCGTCGACGGCGTGGACGACCCGGCCGCCGGCGAGTTGATCCTGAGGAGGTCCGCCAGTGGCCGGCGGCAGAGCGCTCTCGCCGACGCGCCGCGGTTGCTTCGGCTCACCGAGCCGATCCAGCACCGTGCGTGGGAGGAAGTGCTCGCGCGGGTCGGGGAGCGCACCACCACCGCCGACATCGCCAAGGCCCTGCGCAGAACGCGGGAGCACCTCTCGCGCGAGTTCGGTGCGGGCGGTGCCCCCAACCTGAAGCGCGTGATCGATCTCGTCCGCATCGCCTGGGCGGCGGACATGCTGGCGGATCCGGGCTACTCCACCCGCACCGTGGCCGTCCTGCTGCGCTTCGCCTCCGCGAGCCATCTCGCTGATTGCAGCCGCCGCGTCGCGGGAGTGGCGCCCGCCGAGCTGCCGGCGCTTGGCCCGCGTGGGGTGCTGCAGCGGTTTGCCAGGGGCCGGACGCGCTCGAGGATCTGACCCCCCGTCGGGCTGGAATCGTGCCGCGAGGGCGGCTAGATTCCGCAGTCTTTTTCGGTTCCACTGACTCAACCCGACCATCGATACGATATCATGGCTACAGATTCCGTCTTGCGTCCGGGCGAGCTCAAGGAAGTGCTGCTCCGGGAGATCCAGGCAGCAGATCTGAAGGCGCTCGACACGCAGGAGATCGGCTCGGTCCTGGAGGTGAAGGACGGCACGGCCCGCGTCTACGGGCTGTCGTCCGCCATGGCCGGCGAGATGCTCGAGTTCTCGGTCTCTGAGACCGGCGAAACCGTGATCGGCCTCGCGCTCAACCTCGAGGAGGACAACCTCGGGGCCGTCATCCTTGGCGAGTATCTGCATCTCAGAGAGGGTGACGAGGTCCGGTGCACGGGCCGGGTGCTGGAGGTGCCGGTGGGCTCGGCGATGGTCGGCCGCGTGGTCGATCCGCTCGGCAATCCGGTGGACGGGCTCGGCCCGATCAAGACCGACACCCACCGCATACTGGAATCGCCGGCGCCGGGCATCGTGGCGCGTCAGCCGGTGAAGGAGCCGCTTCAGACCGGACTCAAGGCCGTCGACTCGATGATCCCGATCGGCCGCGGGCAGCGCGAGCTGATCATCGGCGATCGCGGTACCGGCAAGACGGCCATCGCGCTCGACACGATCATCAACCAGCGCGGGGGCGACGTCATCTGTGTGTACGTCGCCATCGGGCAGAAGAAGTCCACGGTCGCCGCCGTCGTCGAGCGCCTCAAAGAGACCGGCGCGATGGACTACTCGATCGTGGTGGTGGCAGGGGCCGCCGATCCCGCACCGCTCCAGTTCATCGCGCCCTACGCCGGCTGTGCGATGGCCGAGTACTTCATGTATGAGCACAACCGCCACACCCTGTGCGTGTACGACGACCTGTCCAAACACGCCCAGGCGTACCGGCAGCTGTCCCTCGTGCTCAGGCGGCCGCCCGGTCGTGAGGCGTACCCGGGAGACGTGTTCTATCTGCACTCGCGGCTGCTCGAGCGCGCGGCGAAACTCTCGGACAGCCACGGGGGCGGCTCGCTGACCGCGCTGCCCGTCATCGAGACTCAGGCCGGCGACGTGTCGGCCTACATCCCGACCAACGTCATCTCCATCACCGACGGCCAGATCTATCTCGAGAGCGACCTCTTCTACGCGAACGTGCGGCCCGCCATCAATCCGGGCATCTCGGTGTCCCGCGTGGGCGGCAACGCGCAGATCAAGGCGATGAAGCAGGTGGCCGGCCGACTCCGGCTCGAGTACGCGCAGTACCGCGAGCTCGAGGCCTTTGCGCAGTTCGGGTCCGATCTCGATCAGGCGACGCAGCGACAGCTCGCGCGCGGCCAGCGCATCGTGGAGGTGCTGAAGCAGCCGCAGTACCAGCCGACGCCGGTCGAGAAGCAGATCATGATCATCTATGCCGTCACCAACGGCTATCTCGACGACGTCCAGCCTGGCGACGTGCGCCAGTGGGAGACGGACTTCCACGAGTTCATGGACGCCAGGCGGCCCGAGGTGCTCGAGGCCATCCGCAAGCGCCGCACGCTCGACGACACCCTCATCGCCGACGTGAAGAGCGCGATCGAGGAATTCCGTACCATCGAGTAGGACGATCCCATGGCCAAGGCACGCGAGCTCAGGCGTCGGATCAAGTCCGTCGAGAACACGAGGCAGATCACCAAGACGATGGAGATGGTCGCCACGTCGCGCCTCAAGCGGGCGCAGGATCGGGTCGTGGCGGCGCGTCCCTACGCCGAGTCGCTCGCGGACGTGATCGCGAGTCTGTACGATCCAGGCCTCGCGGAGCGGTTTCGGCTGCTGCGCCAGCCCGAGCCCGGACCGCAGCGTGTGGCCCTGCTGTTCATCACCAGTAACCGCGGCCTGTGCGGCGGGTTCAACGCGAACCTCATCCGGCGGACCGCCGGCCGGCTCGTCGAGCTCGAGGCCGAGCGCCGCGACGTCGAGCTGCACGCGATCGGTCGCAAGGGGATCGGCTTCTTCCGCTATATCGGCCAGCCGCTCCAATCCGCCCGCGACGACATCGGTGATCGGCCGACGGCCGAGCATGCCACAGAGGTGATGGAGCCGCTCATCGAGCGTTTCGTGGCCGGCGAGCTCGACGCCGTCGAGGTCGTCTTCGCGAAATTCAACAACCCGCTGTCGACGCCGCCGACGCTCCTCCCGATTCTCCCGATCCGACCGCCGGAGGATGGACCGGCGCGCAGCAGCGTCGTTCCCAACTACATCCTCAAGCCCTCGGCCGAGGCGATCCTCGAGGTCGTGCTGCCGATGTACGTGCAGAACCAGATGTACCGCGCCCTCGTGGAGACGGCCGCGTCGGAACACGGGGCGCGGCGCACGGCAATGAAGAGCGCTACCGACAACGCGGGCGAGATGATCGACTACCTGCGCCGGACCTACAACCGTGCCCGGCAGGCGCAGATCACGCAGGAGCTCGCCGAGATCGTCGGCGGCGCAGAGGCCCTCAAGGGATAACCATGGCAGACACGAAGCAGAATATCGGCAAGATCGTTCAGGTCATCGGACCGGTGCTGGACGCGGAATTCGAGCCCGAGGACCTGCCCGAGCTCTACACGGCGCTCGAGATCAGTGACGAGGGCAACGGCCGCCCGCCGGTCAGGGTGATCGCCGAGGTCCAGCAGCACATCGGCCGCAACCAGGTCCGGGCGGTCGCGATGAGTGCCACCGACGGGCTCGTGCGCGGCATGCCGGTGGTCGATACCGGGCAGCCGATCACGGTGCCGGTCGGCGAGGTTCCGCTCGGCCGCATCCTCAACGTGATTGGCGAGCCGGTGGACGAAGGCAAGCCGATCCCCGACAACGTCGAGCGGTGGCCGATCCACCGGGAGCCGCCGGACTTCGTGGACCTCGAGCCGAAAACCGAGGTGTTCGAGACGGGCATCAAGGTCATCGATCTCATCGCGCCGTTCGTGAAGGGCGGGAAGATCGGGCTGTTCGGCGGGGCCGGTGTGGGCAAGACCGTGATCATCATGGAGCTGATCAACAACGTCCAGAAGGGCCACGGCGGACGGTCCGTGTTCTGCGGCGTCGGCGAGCGGACCCGCGAGGGGAACGATCTCTATCTCGAGATGCAGGAAAGCGGGGTGCTCGGCTCCACGGCGCTCATCTACGGCCAGATGAACGAGCCGCCGGGCGCCAGGCTCAGGGTGGGACTCACCGGGCTCACCGTCGCGGAGTACTTCCGCGACCGCGAGGGGCAGGACGTCCTCTTGTTTATCGACAACATCTTCCGGTTTACCCAGGCGGGTTCCGAGGTGTCGGCGCTGCTCGGGCGCATGCCGAGCGCGGTGGGGTACCAGCCTACGCTGGGCACCGAGATGGGCGACCTCCAGGAGCGGATCACGTCGACCAAGAAGGGCTCGATCACGTCGGTGCAGGCGATCTACGTTCCGGCGGACGACCTCACCGATCCCGCCCCGGCCGCCGCATTCAGCCACCTCGACGCGACGGTCGTGCTGTCCCGCGCGCTCACGGAGATCGGCATCTACCCCGCGGTCGATCCGCTCGACTCCTCCAGCCGGATCCTCGACGCACAGTACCTGGGTGATCGCCACTACCGGGCCGCCGTGGAGACGCAGCGGGTGCTGCAACGCTACAAGGAATTGCAGGACATCATCGCCATCTTGGGCATGGACGAGCTGTCCGAGGATGACAAGCTCCTGGTGGGTCGGGCACGACGCGTCCAGCGGCTCTTGTCACAGCCGTTCCACGTCGCCGAGGCGTTTACCGGCACCGCCGGGCGGTACGTGAAGCTCGAGGACACGATCGAGAGCTTCGAGCGCGTCGTCGCCGGCGAGTTCGACGAGCTGCCCGAGCAGGCGTTCTACATGGTCGGCGGCATCGAGGAGGCCGTCGACAAGTCCAAGACGCTCTAGGCGGTCCGTGATGCGAGTCACTGTGATTTCCCCCGAGCGGGCGGTATTTGACGGCGACGCCACAGCGGTCACGGCGCCGGCGTACGACGGGCTCGTCGGGATCCTGCCGGGGCACGCGCCGTTCGTGACGCTGCTCGGCGAGGGCAATCTCTCGGTCCACAGCGGGAACGAGGTGAGGACCTTTTCGGTGAGCCAGGGGTTCTTGCAGGTCATCGACGATACGGTCCGTGTCGTCGCGGAGCACGCGGCGGCCGGCGATACCACCAAGGGGGAGCGGTGAATATGAGACTCCGCGGTTATGTAGCTGCAGTGACCCTCATGCTGCCGGCCGGCGCGGCGCAGCTGCACGCGCAGGCGACCGGGACCCCGTCGTACAACGCCCCCTACCGGGCGTTCGCGTCGAACGAGTTCGGCGGCACCTTCAGCCTGGTGGACTTCGACAACGTGGGACTCGAGGGCCAGTTCCGTTTCGGGGTGGACAAGTTCGACATCGGGCTGCGTGGCGGCATCGTGGACTTCGAAGGCCCGGACAACACGCTGTTCATCCTCGGCGGCGAGGGCCGCTTCCGAGTCTTCGAGCACAGCGAGAGCTTCCCGCTCGACGGGGCGATCGTGACGGGCGTCGGCACCTGGGAGTTCGACAATCTCATCATTCCCGCCGGCATCTCGCTCGGCCGGCGCGTTACGGTGGACAACTTCAGCTTCATCGCGTACACCCAGCCCACGCTGTTCTTCTACGAGACCGACGGGCCCAATGACAACCTCGGGTTCTCGTGGGGCTTCGGCGCCGACTTCAAGGTGGGCAATGCGCTGGATCTCCGCACGAGCCTCGGCTTCTCACTGACGGATATCGAGCTGAGCGAGGGGCTGGCCGTGAGCCTCGTGTGGGTTCATTAGCCGGAATCCTGGTTTCCCCTCGGCGGCGCGCGTAGCAGAGCGGGCGCGTGGCGGGCGCTGACCAGTGGAGTGTTGTGTTGTAAAGTGTTGTATTGCTGTAACTTAGGTCTTCTGCAAGCGGTGGAGGTCCACTCGGTTCCGCCGCGCAACCCTTGCTGTGGGTATTGACGCAACTGCATGGACAGTTGACTTTTATGCGCAGTTTTCAGAAGGCGCCCCGGCCAGCCCTTTGGACGGGGCGATCATGTCGGATCCAATGACTCTCAAGGAGAGTGAAATGAAGAAGCTGATTTGTGGTATGGCGCTCCTCGCCGTCATGGGCGTGTGGGCCGCGCCGGCGGTGGCGCAGCTCAGCAACATGCCGGTCTCCACGTCGCCGGCCGGCTACGCGGGTGTGCGGATCTCGGGTGACTGGGGCATGGGTCTGAACGAGGACACGAAGTGGGAGGTAGACGGATCCTCGCCGATGGCGTTCGGCGGCATGATCGGGTTCGGCACCGGCATGTTCAACATCAACGCGGGCGCCGCCTACGTCGACCCGAAGGCCGAAGGGCTCAAGAAGCCGATCTCGTTCGGCGGTAACGTCGGCGTCACGGTGCTCCCGTCCACGGAGCAGTCTCCGCTCGCGGTCAACGTGTTTGCTGGTGTCGGGTACACGAGCTACAAGACCGACGCGGACGTCGACGTTCTGAAGCAGCTCGACATTCCGTTCGGTGTCGGCATCGGCTTCAGCCCGCCGACCTCGGGCAACGTGGGCTTCGAGATCTGGGCTGCGCCGCGTGGTGTGTATTCAAGCCAGGACGTCGGCACGAAGTTCAACCGGTTCGGCTTCGGTGCGTCCGGTGGTGTGAACGTGAATTTCAACATGGGCTTCGGCATCCACGCCACGCTGGATTGGAGCACCTTCAGCGAGAAGACGGTCGAACAGTCGATCGCTCCGAAGTACTCGCCGCTGTACCTCGGCGCGGGCCTGCACTACACGTTCAGGACCCCGAGCTGACGCACGCTCAGCTGTAGGCGGCAATGGTGATTCTGCGGGGCGCCCCATCCGGGGCGCCCCGTTTGTTTTGGGGCAAAGTGCGACGGCCGTCACGGCGGAGCTGTGCCCAAAGGGTGATTCTCCCGTGCTGCCGGTCGAGGACGCTACGGTGTGCCGGGGTGAGACATGGCAGTTGCGCCGGCGGGCTTGGCGTGCAAGATTGCCGCTTCGTAACAATTGCACATAGGAGGAAGTGATGATGCGCAAGCTCGGTGGGATCGTTGCCGCGGTGGCGCTGGCCGGACTGCTCGCTGCGCCTGCGACTGCACAGCTCGAAGGGAACACGGTCTATCCTGCCTTCACCGGCACGGGTGTCACGCTTCAGGCCGACTACGCCCTGAGCCTCAATGACGACGCCAAGCTGGGTGGCGAGTCTACCGGGTTCGCCGGTGGCCGGATTCAACTCGGTCTGCCGATGTTCTCCGTCTGGGCCGGCGGCGGTGCATACCCGCTTGGAGTCGAGGGGGCCGACAGCAAGTTCGGCTTCGGCGGCGGTGCGGGCTTCCACGTCCTCAATGCCCCGCTGACGCCGGTGGCGATCTCGATCCAGGCTGGCGCGGGCTACCTCAGCAGCGAGGGTAGCTCGCTGCTCAACATCCCCTTCGGAGCGCTCGTCGAGATCAACGTTCCCACCAGCGGCGTGGGTGTGAAGCCGTGGATCTACCCTTACGGCAAGTGGTCGAGCTTCAGTCCCGATGCGGGCGACAGCCAGTCTGAGTTCGGGTTCGGTGCCTCGGGCGGGCTGCTGGTCACGCTTCCGATGGGGCTCGGATTCCAGGGGGCGCTCGACTGGCACAGCATCAACGCGTTCGGCACCGACGTGAAGCTCAAGCCGCTGGTCGCGTCTTTCGGGCTCCACTACAAGATCACGGTCCCGAGCCTCGGGATGTAAGGTTCCGCTTCGTCGGGACCTCAGCTAGCTTGTCGGGGCGCTCCGAGCATCGCTCGGGGCGCCCCGAGTCGTTTCAGGCCAACACCATTCCAGGAGCACCCACAGGCCGCATGCGCAGCCGATCGGTCATCCTTGGACTCGTTCTGACGTCGCTCGCAGCCTCCGGCTGCGCGCACACCTTCGACGCGTCGACGCTCGGTGTCGAGGCCACGATGGCCTCGCCGGCATCCGCGCCCGCCGAAGGCGAGCCGTTCGAGATCAGTCGCAAGGCCGTGTTCTTCCTGTGGGGAGTCGTGCCCGGCACTCAGCCGTCGCTAGATGACGTCCTGGCCTCGCAGTCCACCAGCGTGCAGCGAGTCGCCGATCTTCGGGTCAGGGTGCGGAGCAGGTTCACCGATGTCTTGCTCACAGTCCTCACCGCCGGGCTCATCGTGCCCCGCTCGGTGACGTACGAAGGGGTGATCGTCGGGCAGGAGTAGGACGGTCAGACGGACGGTCGGCCAGGCGGACAGACGGCCGGGTGGTCAGGTGGTCGCGGAGCCGTAGCCGACTCGCATGTCATTTCGACATTCATGATTCCCCCAGTCGAAATTCGATACTCCATCCGTCCATCTATCTACTCGCCTATCCGTCCAACACTTCCGCTATCCGCTTCGCCGACAGTGCTGCGGCACCCGCCGAGAGACAGCGCCGCGCTGCCAGACCAGCTGTGACGCGCGCTTCGCCGTCGTCCATCCAGCCGAGCCACCGGGCTGCCAGGTCGCGAGCGGCGCGGGCAGTCGCGAGTCCGCCGGCCGCAGCCATGGCCTCGGCATCGGGAGAGGCCTCGGTATGCGGTCCGGTGAGGACGGGCACTCCATAGGCTGCGGGCTCGATCACGGCGTGGAGCGTACCTCGTCGGAACCCGCCGCCCACGTAGGTGACGGATGCGAGGGCGTACAGATCGTTCAGGATGCCGGTCGCGCGGACGACGATGCACGCGGTATCCGGTGGCGCCCTATCACTCGGCGCCCAGCTCGCGGAGGGGACTCGTGCGCGCTGGAGCCGTGCGAGGAGGCGGTCCAGGATCCGCGGTGACGGATCGTGCGGCACGAGCAGCGCTCGGGCTCGCTCCCGCTCTTTGAGGACCAAGCGGATGGCATCGCACACTGTCCCCTCGTCCCCTGCCTCGGTACTCCCGGCCACGAGGACGGAGCGGTCGCGGGCCCATCTCTCCAGAGAACGAATCGGCCCAGAGTGGGTGGTGCGCTCCAGGACGTCGTCGTGACGCGGGTCTCCGGAGAGCTCGATGGCGGACGCACGGGCTCCGAGCAGGCGCCAGCGCTCCATGTCCCCTTGCGTGGCCGCCCCAATCCAGGAAACCCCCTCCACCACGTTCGCGTAGAGGGAACGGAGCGGCCTGTGCAGGCGACGGCTGTCGGGCCGGATGGATGCGCCAACGATGGCGACGGGAATCCGTCGTCGGTGGGCCTGTCCGAGGAACTCGGGCCAGAGGTCCCCGCGGGCCAGCACGATCACCATCGGCCGGACGGCGTCGAGCACCGTCCCGACGTCTTCGGGGGTATCGAGCGGCACGAAGTCGCCGTGGTCGGCCCACGCGAGTCCCCGCCAGTCGGCCGCCGACGGCGACGAGTACGAGCACGCGACGATCGGGGCCGCGTCGAGCCTGCGTAGCCGGTGGACGACGGGGCGGGCCGTGAGCAGCTCGCCGACCGATGCCCCGTGGACCCAGACCACGGGTCCGGAGCCCGGCCGGTCGGTGGCCCACTGCAGCCAGCGTGCGCTGGCTGCGGCACGTTCCCGAAGGCCCCGCCGGAGCTTGCCGGACGGGACCGGCAGGTGCACGACGAGGCGGCTCAGGCTATGATAGGCGCGGTGAGCCATGGCAATGAATCAGATAGGCGAGTGGCCATGAACCTGCAACAGTATTGGGAAACGTCGCGCGAGCCGCGCTACAGCCTGCTGTTCGCGTTTCCGCTGCTGCTCCTCTACGAGGGTCTGTCGGCGCTGCTGGCGGGCTCGGCGGTTTCGGGGGTGCGCAACGGGGCCGACGTCCTGCTCAAGACGGTGTTCATCGCCCTCGGAGGGCGATGGGGGCTGCTCGTGTTCGGGCTCTTGTTCCTCGGGATCGGCGGTTGGATCGTGTGGCGCGATCACCGTCGGCGCGCCACGCCGCTCCGGCCGAAGCTGTTCCTCGGGATGTTCGGGGAGAGCATCGTCTACGCCATGTTCTTCGGCCAGACCGTGGCGCTGCTCACGACGTGGTTGCTGCAAGGAGGGCCGACCCTGCTGGCCACGGCGCAGGCTGGGCCGGTCTCCACCCTCCCGCTCGGTACCCAACTGGTCGTATCGCTCGGCGCGGGCCTGTACGAAGAGCTGCTGTTTCGCGTCATCCTCGTGTCCGGCCTGCTCTGGCTCGGGCTCAAGCTGGAGTGGCGGCGCCCCGTGTCCATCGCGGTCGCCGTGGTTGGCAGCGCGCTGATCTTCAGCGCGTTCCACTACATTGGCCCGTACGGAGACCAGTTCGCGATGCCGTCGTTCACCTTCCGGGCGATCGCCGGGCTGCTGCTGAGCGGGCTGTACGTGGCCCGCGGCTTCGGCATCGCGGCGTGGACGCACGCACTCTACGACGTGGGGTTGTCGCTGCTGTAGGAGCCTGGTGGGAGTGCTTCACCCGCGAAGGCCGCTGACCGATTGGCGGTCGAGCGGGTCCGCAGCCCCCACGGTCGCTCCGTCTCACAGGCGTGCGGCGTCTGCGCGCCATTCATGGCGCCTCACCCAGGCGCCGAGCGCGGCCTTTAGGCCGCGAGCCGCACCACGGCTGCCTCACCGATCCGGTGTCGTCCGCACCGCCACCAGCGAGTCCAGGATCGGCCGCCAGACTTCGATCGGTTGCGCGCCGATGAGGAGTCCGCCCTCGATCACGAAGGATGGCGTGCTCCTGAGGCCGGACCGGACGTTGAGTTGTACCTCTTCTTGGATCAGCTGCCGTACCGTTCCAGCGGCGAAGCAGGCCTGGAGTGCGGTGAGGTCGAGGCCGGCCAGTCCGGCCAGCCGGTAGAAGTAGGAGCTCGGATCGTCGAGCCAGGCCCAGGACGCCTGATGCTCGAACAGCAGATCGTGCACCGGCCAGAAGCGATCCTGCATCGCCGCACACATGGCAAACTCGTGCGCCGCCGGGGCGTTCGGATGAGCCGTGGGGAGCGGCAGATTGAGGAAGACGAACCGGATCTTCCCGGTATCGATGTAGTCCTGTTCCAATACCGGCAGCACGTCCTGCCAGAAGTCCCGGCAATACGGGCACTGGAAATCGCTCACTTCCAGCACGGTGACGGGAGCGTCGTCGGCGCCCTTCATCCTGGCGCTGAGCAGCAGATCGGCGGTATCCTGGGCGGACCGACCCTCGTCGTTGCGGGGTGGCCCCGCCGAGTCGCCGTCGGACGCAGCGAAGGCGCTGAGCAGTACCGCCGCCACCAGGAGCGTGCTGGCCGCCATGATAGCCGTAGCTCGGCGGCGGGAAGCGGTGGCCACGTCGCGATTGCCCCTCAGTGGCGCCAGCGCCATGCGGCATTGTCCGGAATCAGGAGCACGCGTGCCGGCACGACCCGCGTCGCGGTCACGGGCACGCTCCAGAAGTACTCCATGAAAGGATTGTCCGGGTCCGGCCGCCGCGCCACCAGCCACCACCGGCCCGGCTGGAGCTCGAACGTCACGGAACCGTGCGCGTCGGTGCTGCCCTCGACGACGTCCCGGCCGGCGCGCACCACGGCGGCTGCGGCCAGCTCTCCGTAGGAAGCGAAGGCCTCGTACTCCCAGGCCCTGAGCGAGTCCGCCGCCGCCGCGGCGCGGCGCGCCAAGGTCACCTCGCTGCCGCTCACGTCCCTAAGCGCTCGATCGCGCTCGGCGGCACGCTCAGCGAGTCGAGCGTAGACCTGGCGGAACCGGGCGTACCGCGTCGCGTACCCAGGCTCACCTCGGTCCATGGCGTGCAGGGAGTCCGACAGGGCGAGCACGGAGTCGCGCAGCGCAAGCCAGGGGCGGTTCAGGTCGTCGTATTGATCGTTCGCTGGCCGCCGCCACGATCGCAGCTCCGCTTCCAGGTCGGAGAAGTCCGGAGCCGGCTGCGGCGCCGCCGCGCGGAGCGAGTCGAGCAAGGACGCCGGGTCGAACGGGAGCGCGACGACGTCCAGCTCCTGGACGGGACGGCCACCCTCGCCCTCGACCCGAACGACGAGCGTGGTGTCGGAGTCGCAGGCGAGAAGTGCGATGGCCGCGGCGGTGGGCAAGCGCCGCCGCCAATCACGGAGGAGGTGCGTGAAACCGATTGCCGGGAGCCCGGTACGCCACGCCGTCACGTGCGGACGACCGGGACGGATCAATCGGTGATCTTGTCGGGAAAGATGAAGTCTCGCGGATTCACGGGCTTGCCATTGACCAGCACCTCGTAGTGCAGGTGCGGTCCAGTCGCGATCCCGGTTCGCCCGACCTCTGCGACCTTGTCACCACGCTCGACCGCCTGTCCGACCCGGGCCGTGATCTTGGAGCAATGGGCGAAGAACGTCTGCACGCCGTGTCCGTGGTCGACCGTGATCGTCTTGCCGTAGCCGGAGATCGTCCGCACGTCCGAAACCCGGCCCTTGGCCGGCGCGAGGATCGGGGTGCCCATCGGCGCTGAGACATCGATGCCCGGGTGCGGCCGGGGCTCGTTGTAGATCGGGTGCATCCGGATCCGGGCGAACCCGCTGGTGAACCACCCGAGGTCGCGCGGGATGGGGGAGATCGACGGTGTGCGAGCCAGGCGATCCGTGTGCCCTGCGAGGCTGTCGCTCGCCTCTTGGAACGAGCCGGCGAGCAAATTGGCCCGACGGATGTAGTTGTCCAGGTCGCCCCGCAAGTCCAGTGCGGCACGGCCCTCGGGCGCTTCGGCGAGGACCTGATCGTCGCGCGTCCAGGTGGCCGGACCGCCGACGCCCGCCAACTGAACATCGGGGTCGGTCGGCTCGAGGCCGGCGAGGAGCCGGACCAGCCGGTCGCGCTCGGCGATCGCCGATATGGTGTCGCCGAGGTTCGCGATCATCAGCTCGGCGCGGGTCAGCTCTTCGGTGAGGAGGGTGTTGCGGCGCTCGAGTCGCTCGAGCTTGGAGAGGTCGATGGCGCGGTTGGCGGTGGCGAACGTGAATCCCAGCGTTCCGACGACCACGACCGCGAGGACACTGGCCAGCACGCGGAACTTGGTGACCGACACGGCGAGCGAGCGGGACTCGCCCGTTCCGTGCGGTACCAGTACGATGGTCCATCTCCGTGAGGCCATGCCCGCTCCCCTCGACAACTGATCGAGCGCTCGCCGCTCCTCAAACACAACACATCGCTTCCGGCTCAGGCCGGGAGCGTTTGAGGCGCAAAAGTTAGACCTGTGGGCAATGCCCTGTCAACCACCAGTGTCACACTCGTAAGTAGTTGTCGGGTAGCGTGTTAGCTTTTCGGGGTGTCCTTCGGGAACAGTGGAGCGAGCCGCGAGACCGTGCAATTTGCGGTTGGCGGCCGCTCCAGTAGGTCCCATGTGGCCTGCTCGACGGACCCGGGAAGGCCAAGCCCGGACCACACCTCCTGGGTCTTGCCGGGCATCAGCGGGCTGAGCATGATGCTGATGCGCGCCAGCGCACGCGCCAGCGCCCCGAGGGTGTCGGCCAACTCGTCGGTCCGTCCTTCCTTGGCGAGGGACCAGGGCGCGCGCTCCTCGACAAAGCCGTTTGCCCGATCGACCAGCCGCCAGGCCCGCTCGGCGCCCTCGTGCAGGAGGTGCCGGTCCATGGCGTCTCTGTAGGCCGTCACGATCTCCAGCCCGGCCGCGTCGAGCGGGGTGTCGGTGCGGTCCGCGGGGACCGTTCCGTCCAGGTATCGCCCGATCATCGCGAGGACGCGGCTGACGAGATTGCCGTACCCGTCGGCCAGCTCGGCCGTGTAGCGGACTTCGAACCGCTCCCAGCTGAAATTGCCGTCCGAATTCCAGGGGACTTCGCGAACCACGAAGTACCGCAGCGCGTCTGCCCCGTACCGGTCGAGGATGCTGCGGAGCGAGACGGCCACGCCGGCCGACTTGGAGAACCGGGCACCCTGGACGTTGATCCAGCCGTGGCACCACACCTGGCGCGGGACCTCGAGGCCGGCCGCCATCAGCATCGCGGGCCACCATGCCGCGTGGAACCGCACGATGTCCGGGCCGATGACATGGACATCCGCCGGCCACATGTCACGGTACCGCTCGTCCGGGAATCCCGTGGCGGACAGGTAGTTGATGAGCGCCTCGAACCAGACGTAGACCACCTGCTCCGGATCGTCGGGCCAGGGAATGCCCCATGGGACCCGCGATCGGCTGACCGACACCGTCTGGTCCTCCGTCCACTCGTCGACGACGTTGTAGACCTCGTTCAGCTTGGAGCGCGGCTGCACGAAGTCTGGATTGGCGTCGTATAGCTCGAGGAGTCGCGTGCGGAATCGCCCGATCTGAAAGAAGTAGTTGGGCTCTTCCACCCACGAGATCTGCCGCGTCGGGTGCAACGGGCACTGGCCCTGCTCGTCGAGGTCCCGGTCGAGCTTGTACGCCTCGCAGCCGACACAGTAGTAGCCGCCGTAGATCCCCTCGGTCACGTAGCCGGCCTGCTGAATCCGCCGGAACAGCTCCTTTACCGCGACCTCATGGCGTTCGTCGGTGGTGCGGATGAAGTCGGTATTGCTGATCGCCAGCGCGTGCCACGCCTCCCGGAACAGCCTCGGCGCTCTGGGCGACCTTCTGGCCGTGCTCGTCCATCCCGATGACGAAGTGCACGCGGTCACCAATGAGGCGCCGGTAGCGTGCCATGCAGTCGGCGCCGATCTTCTCGTATGCGTGCCCGAGATGGGGTTCGCCGTTCGAGTAGTCGATCGCGGTGGTGAGGTAGAACGAGCCGCTCACGAGGGGGCCCCGCCGCCTGTGTTGCCGCCGCTGTCGGGTCGACCGCCGCGCCGCCGCCTCGGCCGTCGTCGTCGCCGCTTGCGAGGTGTGACGGCCTGCACGGCGTCGTCGGTGGTGACCTCCCTCCCATCGGGCCGGGGGGGATCGGGTGCCGTGTCGCGGGTCCGCTCCGCGGGCTTGGGTGCCACGCCGGCCACCTCGCTCTTCAGTTCGGCCAGCGTCAGAGTGCGCAGCGTCTGATCCTCCGCCTTGAGCACGACCCAATCGCGGAAGATGTCGATCGTCTCGACCGTCTCACGCCCGCGCGCCGTCCTGAGTGCCCGGCCGAGCTTGGGGAACCGCTTGCGCGCGCTGACGTAGAACTCGTGCTCGTATCGCAGGCAGCACAGCAGCCGACCGCACCCACCGGAAATCTGCGTGGGGTTGAGGGAGAGACGCTGGTCCTTGGCCAGGGAGAGGCTCACCGGGCGCAGCTCGGGCAGCCAGGACGAGCAGCAGTACTGCCGGCCGCAGCGACCGAGCCCGTCGATGCGGCGGGACTCGTCGCGGGCGCCGATCTGTCGCAGCTCGATCCGCGTCCGGAACAGGCTGGCGAGATCGCGTACGAGCGCGCGGAAGTCGACCCGCTTGTCCGCCGTGAAGTAGACCGTGAGTTTCTTCCGGTCCCATTGCCATTCGGCGTCGGTGACCTTCATCGAGAGTTTGTGGGCCCGAACGCGCTCGATGACCTTGCGCCGCACGTCCTGCTCCGTGATGCGCAGCTGCTCGCTGACGTAGGCCTCCTCGGTCGTCGCCTTGCGGACGACCGACCCCTTGGGTGCGCGCTTCTTGCCGACGTCGCACCCGTCGCAGGCGATTCCGCACTTCTGCTCGGCGACATCGCCGACGGCAGACACATGTCCGAGGTCCTGCCCCCGATCCACGGGTACGACGACGGGATCCCCGACCGCGAGCTCGATTTCCTGCTCCCAGCTGAAGAACTCGCGACGGTTGCCTTTGAAGCGGACCTCGACGACCGTCGGCACTACGCCTCCACCATCCGGCCGATGCGACGGTACTTGGCGGTTCGGGTTCGTATCAGCTCGTCCGCATCCTGCGTGGTGAGCGCCGCGAGCTGGCGGTCGAGTGCGTCGGCGAGGGCATCGGCCGCGCCGTCCGGGTCGGCGTGGGCACCGCCCGGCGGCTCGGGAACGATGTCGTCGGCGATCTCGAGCTCGAGCAGATCGGCCGCCGTGAGCCGCAGTGCTCGAGCCGCGCGCTCCTTCTGCGTGGCGTCGTTCCAGAGGATGGCGGCGCATCCTTCGGGAGAGATGACCGAGTAGACGGCATTCTCCATCATGATGAGCCGGTCGGCTACCCCAAGCGCCAGCGCGCCGCCGGAGCCGCCCTCGCCGATCACCGCGGCAAGGATCGGCGTTCTGAGGCCCGCCATCTCCTCGAGGTTCCGTGCGATGGCCTCGGCCTGCCCCCGCTCCTCCGCGCCGAGGCCGGGGTAGGCACCCGGCGTGTCGATGAGCGTGATCACGGGTGCCCCGAACCGCTCGGCCTGTCGCATCAAGCGAAGGGCCTTGCGGTAGCCCTCGGGGTGGGGCATGCCGAAGTTGCGGCGGAGATTCTCTCGTGTGTCCCGGCCCTTCTGCTGGCCGATCACGACGACCGGACGCGACCGCAGCCGTGCCCAGCCACCCACGATCGCCGGGTCGTCTCGGAAGAGGCGGTCCCCCTTGAGCTCGACGAAGTCCGCGAAGATCCGCCTGATGTAGTCGAGCGTGTACGGGCGACGCGGATGCCGCGCGACTTGCACGCGCTGCATGGGTGTGAGCTTGCGGTAAATCTCGCGTCGGAGATCGATCAGCTTTGCCTCGAGTGGCACGATCTCGCCGCGCACGTCGAGCTGCCGCTCGTCGGCCGTCCTACGCAGCGCATCGATCTGCCGCTGCAGCTCGACGATCGGTTTCTCGAAGTCCAGGTTGAACTCGGTCTTGGCCATGCGGCTCCTATCCTGCCTTCACGAGGCGCACACGGTCCGGTCCCACCAGCTTCCGCAGCGCCTCGAGAAACGCATCGTTCAGATCCACCCGTAGCCGACGCGAGCGGAGCCGGGCGGAGGCTCCGTTCCCGTCCGACCAGGTCACGAACACCGGCGCTTCACCGGGGTGCGCGTTGCACAGCGCCCGGATGGCTCGGGAGGCGTCCGGCTGCGGGCCGTCCCCGGCTTGCCATTCGAGCGCCACCCCGATGGAGCCCGACGCCTTGAGGTCCGCGAGCGGCTTCGCCTCTTCGACGATGAACGGCGCTCGGTCCTCTCCCCGGTCGCGGGCGCTGTAGCCACCCGTCAGCAGCAGCGCAGCGTCCGGCTCGATGATACTCGACAGCCGGCCCCAGCTTTCCGGAAAGACGATGGCTTCCGCCGTGCCGTGGAAGTCCTCCACGGTGAGTCGGGCGTACTCGGCCCCGGTCTTCTTGCTGATGCGCCGCTTGACCGAGGTGATCACCACGCCGGCACTCACGCTGTGCTCGCTCCACGTGCCGAGCGTCGCCGTCGTCCGGGTCCCGAACAGCTGCACCTCATCTCGGAACCGCTCGAGCGGATGCCCGGAT
>JBDHDN010000014.1:0-18615 GCA_039591485.1 Gemmatimonadota bacterium | reverse complement strand
TGTATCGGGATACGAAGCTGACGTCTTCCTCCGGACTCAACCAGTCGACGATCGGCGTCTTGCCGAGTTCGCGCCGGTCTGAGCGCTCGATCACCAGATAGCGGGAATCCGGTGACCAGGGGGTTCGAATGCGCGCCCAACCTCCGGAAACACTGTACCGCAGAAATTCCTCGGCATCGAAGGTGAGTTGGATTTCTCGATCCATCTCGAGCAGCCGGACCCACACGTTTCCGTCACGCAGGAACACGGTCTTCGCGCTGTCGGGCGAGCGAACGCTGCCGGGTGGCATCCTGGCCTGCGGCTCTGCCGGGCGATCGGGGGCACCCGACAATCGGAATGTGCCCAGATCGAGATCGAAGGTGCCTGCCACGGTCCCGATCCGTACCACGGAATCGGCATCATGCAATTCCAGAGACTCAAACGGGAGCCCGGTGTCCGGTATCCCCTCGACGCCGGCCCCGCGCAAGATGGAGCGCACGCGCGCGACATCCAGCAAGGGTGCGGCCGTGTTCGATGTGGGATCGACGAGCATCACCACGTCCCCGCTGTCGCGGGCGTGAAACCAGAATCGTCGTCCGTCGTCGACCCAATGAGGATCGAGCCCCCTCCCGCCATTGTACTTCCCTTGTTGCTCCAAATAGCGGTCGAACATCGCCCACCGAGCTGGATCGCCGAAGGGGGGATAGTCTTGAGCGGCAACGCTCGAGGACGCGACACACCCGAGCACGGCAACAAGTGGACACGTCACGAGCGATCGGATAAAAGAAGCCATCCTTCCCCCCTCGGCAGTGACCGGAACGTGCGGACGTTCCAACTCCGGTAGACTGGTTGTCAAGCGAACGGCTCGCGCATGACCTGCGAGCGGTCCCCTCGCCAGGCGCGCATCCCGGTCCGCCTCCTCGTATCAGCGCCAGACGGTCGGTCCTTCCGCTTCCGTCGCAGGCGTATGCGCACGGCTGGTCCATGCGCATGTCAGCGAGCAAGTGTAGAATCGGCTGCTCCAGGAGCGGTGAGACACCTGGGCACCACACGCGGCAACGAGGGTGTCTAACGACGCACGTCGGCGTTCTCGATGAGGTGCTCGACGAGGTACGCTGGGATCATCCGGGTCCAGACATAGTCGTCGGCGATTCTCCCACGCACGCCACCGTAGGTGTGACCGGTCCCCGGTACAAGCAGCAGGTCGTACGGCTTTCCCGCGTGGATCAGCGCGTCGATCATCCTGACGGTGGAGGAGAACGCTCCATCATCTGCTGGCATCACGAAGAGCAGCTTGCCCTGCAGCCGGTCCGCTAGCGACAGGTTCGATCCGGCGGCGTACCCGGCCGCGTTGTCTTCGGGGGTACCCATGAACGGCCATCCAGCCCGCGCCAGTTCCATAGCCCCCCTCTCCGCGACGCCCACTGTGAACACGTCGGGTCTCATGAGCAGGAAGCGGGCGGCGTGATACCCGCCCCATGAGCCGCCGAGAATGCCGACCCGTTGCATGTCCATGTATGGCCGCTCGGCTGCCAGCTGTTGCAGGACGGCCGCGGCGTCGTCGTGCTCGCAGCATCCGACACGCCTGTAGAAGGCCCGTCGGTACGCGCGGCTACGTGCGCCGCCTTCTCCCCGCATGTTGAAGACGACCGTGACGAAGCCGAGTTGGGCCAGGCGGCGCATCCCCATGTCCCGCATCCAACTCCTCCACCACCACCCCCAGTAGGTCGTATAGACGAACTGTACGACCGGGTACTGCCGAGCCGGGTCGAAGTCATACGGCTTGTAGAGGACGCCCCAGAGATCCGTCTCTCCGTCGGCCGCCTTCACCACGAACTCCTCCGCATCCACCCACCCCAATTGGGTGCGCAGGGGTGCGATGTCGGTGGTGGCCAGTGTGCGAATCAGTGACCCGTCCGTGCGTCGCAGATCGGTCCGTGGCGGGCGGTTCGACGAGGAATGGCGGTCGAGGAAATAGCGGAAGTCGGGAGAGAGCTCGCCCTGATGGGTCCCATCGCCATCCGTCAAGACGGCAAACCCGGTACCGTCCAGTCGCACGCGGCAGAACTGACTCTCGTACGGCCGGCTCGGCAGCGCCGCCTGGAAGTACACCCATCCCCCCGCACGATCGACAGCGGTGACGTCGCCGTCGACGAAGACCTCGTCCGGTGTCAGCTGTCCTACCAGACGTCCATCGAAGTCGTATCGGAAGAGGTTGTGGAATCCGTTGCGGTCTGAGGTCCAGATGAATCCATCGTCCAAGAGTGTGAGATCTGTATAGTCAGGCTGCACGGCGGAATCGCCGTGTTCCACCAGGACCGTTCGCACCCCCCCACTGTGGAGATTCACCGCCACCAACTCCACTCGCCGAGGCGACGGAAACTGTCCTGCGACGAACAGTTCGGGTCGGTCCGGTCTCCAGGCCCGGAGTACCGTCCACTCCGGATCGGCACCATGCAGATCCACCGGAAGTACCGACAGCTCTGCTGTAGCGGTGTCCCATGTGAGGATGTCTTGTTTGGCTGCTGGATACTCCGCGTACCGGTACGTGAACTCCACGTCTTCGGTTGCGCTGAGCCAGTCGACGATCGGCCTCTTGGGGAGGTCCCGGCGGTCGGTTCGGATGAGCACAAGGTGGCGCGAATCCGGTGACCAGGCCCACCCGTGCGATGTTCGGTAGACGAGGAACGGCGGGTCCGCGTCGGAGGTGATTGGCACTTCGTGCCCGGTCTCCGTCCACCGCACCCATACATTGCCATCGCGCACGAGCGCGCTCTTGGAACCGTCCGGTGACACGATACTGGCAGGAGCATCCTCCTGGGGCGACGGCGAGTCGGGTGCAGTCGTCAGGCGGATCGCGAGCGTCGCGATGTCGAGGTCGAACGTCGCAGCGTTGGTGACGAGTCGAGCGGTCCGATCGCCGTCCACGAGCTCGACGGCGTCGACGCGCAGTCCGCCCGATGGGATCGCAGTGACTCCCGCTTGCCGCAGCGCGGGGGTCAACTCATGGATGTTGAACAGGGAATCCACGGTCCCCGACGCCGGGTCGACGACGACAATCAGGCTCGTGGTTTCGTCATCGGCCTGGAACCAGAATCGCCGCCCGTGGTCGATCCAGTGGACGTCATCGATGAACCCCCGCCGGGAGAGAGGCACTGCCAGCGCACGGTAGCGATCGAACATCTTCCAGCGCTCGGGATCGCCGAACGGCGGATAGTCCTGGGCGAGGCCGATGCCGGGAAACGCAACTGCCGCCAGCAACCAAGGCAGACAGACGACCCATACCGGGAAGGATCGCTCCATGGGGCTCGCTCCCACGTGTCGGCCCGTACGGACCATGAAGGACGTCTTCACGAGCTGCCGCTGGACTCAGCGTTGGTGAGTGCTGGCCCACGAGGGACGGTGCTCGCTAGCGGTTCTGCGATCCTGCTGCGCGGGGACCGTGGTGACAAGCGCGAAGCACGTGCCTACCTGCCCTTCCACGTCAGCGCCAATCGCGTGGTAGGCGGCGCGCGTCGCGGCATCCGGTCAGTCCAGGCCCCGGTACACCGCGGCACGGAACTGTTTTTGGATCTCCCAGGAGAACGGGACTGTCCGTGTCATGAACAATCCATAGAGGTTTCTCTCGAAGTCGATCCAGAAGTGCGTGTTGTGGTAGCCGGACCAGCCGACGATGCCCTCGGAGGATCCCGTGCCGTCCAAGGCAGGCTCGGTCAGCACAAACAGGGAATACCCGTAGCCCAGGCCATTGTCGTACCCCCTCGTCAATCCCCCCTCGGTCACGACCGTCGTCATCATCTCTATCGAGTGCTCATTGAGAATGCGCGTGCCGCGGTACATGCCCCTTCCGAGCAACATCTCGCAGAAGCGCCGATAGTCAGCGAAGGTGCTTACGAGGCCTTCCCCTCCGTACTGTGCCTTCGTTCCCGGTGTGTACGCAAGGTCGTCATGATCGGTTGAGAAGAACGCAATCCCCTCATCGAACCGATCTTCGAGGGGCGGTGGGTCGGGCTTCTTGAACAGGATCTGGAAGCGTGTTCGGTCTTCGGGCGACAGCTCAAACTTGGTGTCGACCATACCGAGGGGTTCGAAGATGGCTTCGCTCAAGAAGTCGAACAACTCCTGGTTCGACAGCACCTCTACAACGCGGCCCAGAATCGCCTGGTTGATGCCATACCGGTAGTCCGTTCCGGGTTCGAACTCCACAGGATGCGCGGCAACAGCCTTGACGAACGCGTCCAGATTCTCGTAAGGGTCCAGGTGGGTGGGACCCATGCCTTGTGCGTAGTAGCCATAGCCGCTTCTATGGGTGAGGAGATGGACGATCTGAAGCTCATTCTCGCAGCGATAGACGTGCCCATCCTCTCCTTTGCAGCGTAGATCCGAGAAGTAGGGGATGTACGTGGACACGGGATCACTGACCTCGTACAATCCCCGTTCGTGCAGGATCATCATGGCCGCGATCGTGATCGGCTTGGACATCGACCAGATCGGGAAGATGGTGTGCGGTGTGATGGGTGTATCGCCTGTGAGACCGGAATTGACGATCGCATAGGCGACGGTGTCCCGACCCCTGAAGACGCCCGCGACGCTCCCTGCCGTGACACCCCTTCGAATCAGTGCGCTCTGGTAGGCCTCGACGTTCTGCTGCACGACCTGATCACCGGACTCGGTTCCACCATTCCCACCACATGCAGTCGAGATGAGCAGGCAAAGAGACCACGCGATTGCACGGATGTCGAAACGCATACGTCCTCCTCGCTGCTGTCCTCGCCGCCGGAGACGACCGCGCGCGGATGCTGATCTGTCCCGCACTGCCCAACGGATCAGTGGTTGAGCTCTGGGCATCTGCTCTCCAGCGGCAACGCGTGTGAAACGACGGCAGCTAGGAACCTGCCGCGCGAGTGAGCGCTGCGCCAGGAGCGCAGCCCGGCAGCGCCGAGCACCCAGTTCGATGGCCACCCGGCTGGTCCCGAGGTGGTGAGCGCCGGCGCGAGGTCCGCCGGAGCCAACCTGCTGGCCGACCGCACCGCTGCGCTCGGTTGCCGGTTCCTGGGGCTCGCTCCATCTTTGCGCGGGAGCCGGGCTCCGCTGCACTCGTCCTGCTCCCTGCTTGGGAGCTGGCCGTGTAGCGACCGGAAGTCGGAGCCAACCAATGGATGCTGCCCGCGTTGGATATGCCCTCTTTGAGCGGCCCCGTGACCCACGCACGACAACGAGGGCCGTGGCTCGCCTCATGCTCGCGCTCCTGCTCAGTGTCACCGGATGCGGGCCCGGCCGGTCCGCCCCTGAACAGGATGCTCCTACCACCTTCTCGTTTACGACTCGAGAGGTCACGGATCCGGACGTGACGGTGTCCCCCGACGGATCCACTCTGGTCTTCACGATGGTCGGTCACCTGTTCCGCGTTCCGGTCGGGGGAGGGGAGGCGGAGCAGCTCACATTCGACCTCGCCTATGACTTCGATCCGGTCTTCTCACCTGATGGCGAGCGAATCGCCTTCGTCTCCGATCGCGACGGGACGGAGGGGAATCTCCTCGTCCTGGACGTCGCCTCAGGGGAGACCCGGCAGGTGACCGCGGAGGCCTTCGGCGTGGCCCGGCCGGCGTGGTCTCCGGACGGGTCGAGGTTGCTCTACCTGAGCCTCCACCCCCCACACAAGCAGCCCTTCGTCCACCTCCCCAGTCACTATCCTTCGACTCTGAAGTTCGTGACCCTGGAGGGAACAGCGACCGCCGTACTGGACGAGGAGCCCCGTTTGTATACGTCGGTCTTCTTCCTCGAGGACGGGCGACTCGCTTTCAGCGAGATTCTCCCGACGGATCGATTCGCGTGGGAGTCCGACCCGGAGGCCGAACCGTCGTCGACTCGGATCGTCGCAAGAAACGACACCGCTACACTCGAAGTTCTCGCTACCGTCTCCGGCATGGCCCATCGGGTCTCTCTGGCACCCGCCGGGGCGGGATTCGTCGCACGCCACATTCCCCGACCTCACAAGAGGGGTTGGGGGCTGGTGGAGGAGCATGTGGCCATCCTTCCGAGAGGTCAGGAGGGCCTCCCGACGCAGATGGCAACCGTCACGGGGACGGGTGGGTGGGACTGGGGACCGGGAATCGCCGTCCACCGGGAATCGGGGAAGGTGTACTATGGACGGGGCGGCGCGTTGATGACCCTGGACGTCACCGATGGCATCGAACGGGTCATCCCCTTTCGTGCGCAAGTGCAGCACAGTGCCTTCCGGCCGACACCGGTTCCCAAGTGGCATCCTGCGGATCCCACTGATGCGCAGCTCAGGGAACTGTCATCGCCGCAGCGGCTTCCCGACGCAAGCGGGACTCTCGTCATTGCGGGCGGTCAGCTATGGAAGCTGCCGACCGACCGGAGTGCTCCAGAGTGGATCTACGGTGAACAGGGGATCATCCGTTCAATTGTCCTCTCCCCGAACGGAACGAAAGTGGCCATGGTGATCCAGGAGCACGACGTGGCGTTCCTGAAGACTGTGACGCTTGAAGGCATGGTGGTGGAGGAAGTCGCTCGGGGTGGGGACTATGCCAGAATTGCATGGAGCCACGACGGGAGCGAAGTCCTGTACGGGGACCGGAGCGCGGCGGGCGTCGCGGACTCCCTCAGCGTCGTGCCTGACGGGGATTTCCGCTTCCGCTTTCCGCTCCCGCCTCCGACCCTCATCACCGATGTGCGTCTGTTGGACTTCCAACTGGGCGGCTTCACCGTGACAACCGACGTGCTGATCGAGGAAGGACGGATCCGGGCTGTTGGTGAGGACGCTGCCGCGCTGGCCCGTGCCGGAACGGAGACTCTCGACGGCGGAGGTCGCTATCTGGTTCCCGGGTTCATCGACCTGCACTGGCATTTCTACGGAGTGCCAAGTCTTGCGGCGTTCCTCCCCTACTATGGGGTTACCTCGGTTCGCGAGGTCGGTCCGGGGGGTGGCTTGCAGGATAGTCGGACCCTGGCCGAATTGGGGGGTCTGCATCCCGGGCTCGTTCCCAGGGTGTTCTACGCCCCCTTCTACGGGCTTGACAGTGATCGTGAGTGGAGCCCACCAACAGATCTTGCGGAGTCCGGGGCGTCGTGGACGAAGGCCTATGCGACGTTGTCCTGGAGTGCCCAAGCTGATCTTGCAAGCCAGTCCAGAGAGGCGGGACTCCCCGTGGCGGCCCATGGATGGCACACCCGAGAGGTCGTCAAGGGCGCCACGCTCGGCTTCGCGAGCCTTGAGCACATGGGCTACGCCTGGCACGATGACCTCATTCAACTGATCAAGGCTGTGGGGGTCGTCTGGGTCCCGACGCTGGGGAACATGTCCGCCGACCGCGTGCTCGCCTCGGCGGAGCCCGAGCGGCTCCACGTACCCGCGGTGGACGCCTTCGGGCGCAGTGGGGAACTGCCCAGTGAGTCGGACAACCACCCACATGGCCCGATGAACGTGGTCCGTCGAGTTTTGGAGGGACAGCGAGCGTCGATACGGCGAGCGTACGAAGCGGGAATCCCGGTCCTCGTCGGGACGGACATGTACAGCAGTGCGTCTATTCCCGGCCAGTCCACCCACTGGGAAATGGAGCACCTCGTTGACGCCGGAATCCCCGCTCTGGACGTCCTCTGGGCGGCCACGCAAGGAGCCGCCGAAGCTCTCGGGGCGGAGGCGCACCTTGGCAGTATCGAGAAGGGGAAGTTCGCGGATCTGGTGATTCTCGACGCGGACCCTCTGGGGGACATCCACAACACGACCCGGATCTGGAGGGTTGCGAAGGCCGGCTGGATCATGGCCCCGGATACCATTGTGGAGAGGATGGTCCGACTTCGGAACTAGTACCTTCCGATCAAACCGAACGTCCGGCGTCCAAGCGGCCGTCTCACGATCGCGCGTTTCTGCTGTGCAGCAACGTGATGACCGCAACCGCAGCGCGCGAGGATGACGTACGACGCGTCAGCGGCAAACGCCTGTCAGGCGACTGCGGTCGGACGTTCGCCGGGTCCGTGAAGCGCTGGGGAATGCCAAGCCGCGACTCCCCCGACCCGCTCATTCGCACTGTGAGGGCTTCCATGACTGTTGCTCGTTGCCGGACTGCCATTGTGCGTGTTTGCACCGCCGCCATGGTGCTGCCGCTGTGCGCCCCACCGCAGCCGCTCGAGGCTCAGGGCCGGACGCTGTCGATTGACGACCTTCGCCTCGAGGTCGGCATCGGCGGCCCCGCGCTGTCGCCGGACGGCCGTCAGGCCATCATCGTCCGATCCACACCCAACTACGACGAGAACAGGTACGACCAGGCGCTCATCCTCGTGGACGTCGCGTCAGCAGCCCAGCGGGAGCTCACGCCTCACCGTCCCGGCGTCGGCGGTCCCGTCTGGTCGCCGTCGGGCGACTGGATCGCCTTTGCTGACGAAGCCGCCGAAGGCGAGGGGCGCCAGGTGTTCATCCTCCCCATGCACGGCGGCGAAGCCCGCCAAGTGACGCACGCCGACGATGGCGTGGCGGGATTCGACTGGTCCTCGGACGGAGCGGCCATCTTCTACACCACGCGTGACTCCACCCCGACGCGTGAGGGCGAAGAGCGCCACAACCGCTCGTTCGAGGTCGGCCTGAACAGCTACCTGACACGGGCGGCCCCCACGCCCCGACACCTGTGGCGCATTCCGGTGGACGGAGGCGAGGCAGAGCGTCTCACCAGCGGCCGGGAGCACGTCGCGGGGTTTCGCGTGTCTCCGGATGGCCGCACGATCGCGCTCGCGGTCATGCCCTCCGCGCATACCGGACAGCGGATTCACACCACCATCCGGTTCCTGGACCTGGTGTCCGGGAACACGCGGGACCTCGACGCACCGCCGCCTGCCTATCTCCGGAGGTTCTCACCGGACGGCCGCTACCTCGCCTTCGCGAGGAGCCAAGGGGAGGAACCGTACTTCCACCCGAGCGGCATCTTCCTCGCGCCGACCGCCGGCGGTCCGACGATCGACGTGACCGCCCGCCTCGACCGCAATCTCGGAGCGGCGGCATGGCTCCCCGACAGCCGTGCCATGCTGGTGGGCGGCCCGGACCGCACTGCCGGGGCGATGTGGCATCAGCCCCTCGACGGCCCCGCGGAGCGCGTCGACCTCGGTGACCTGCACGTCGGACGAATGGAGATCGGGCCGGACAGCATGGTCGTGTTCGTCGCCCGCGCCGGTGGGCGGCCCGCCGAGCTCTACGCCGTGAAGCTCGGCGAGGAGGAGCCGCGGCGCCTGACGAGCTTCAATGACACCATTGCCGGCATGGCCCTCGCCCACGTGGAGACGGTTACCTGGGACGGGCCGGACGGCTTTACGCAGGACGGCGTGCTCCTGTATCCCCCCGGCTACGAGCGCGGGCGGAAGTACCCCCTCGTGCTCGACATTCACGGCGGACCCATGGGAACGTCCACCGAGGCGTTCAGCCTCTTCACGCAGGTGCTCGCGGCACAGGGCTGGCTGGTCTTCAGCCCCAACTATCGTGGCAGCGGATCGCAGGGCAAGGCCTTTCAGAGCGCCGTCATCAACGACGCCGGCGACGGGCCGGGGCGCGACGTGATGTCGGGTGTGAAGGTCCTCACGGACCGGGGCATCGTTGACGAAGACCGGGTCGCCGTCTCGGGCTGGTCGTATGGCGGCTACATGACGGCGTGGCTCACCGCGCACTACGACGGGTGGGCCGCCGCCGTCGCAGGTGCGGCCGTGACCGATTGGTTCGACTGGTACAGCATGGCCGACATGAACGTCTGGGCCGGATTCGGGCTCGGCGGATCGCCGTGGCTCAACGACAACGCCATGAACTACTGGCGGCAGTCGCCGATGGCGTACGCCCACCGGATTCGGACGCCCACCCTCATCCTGTCGACCACCGGCGACGAACGCGTGACCGTGAGCCAGTCGTACAAGCTCTACCACGCGCTGCGCGACAACGAGGTCGAGGTGCAGTTCATCGCGTATCCGGTGCCCGGGCACTTCCCACCGGACCCGGTTCATCAGCGCGACGTGTATCGGCGCTGGCTGACATGGATCGCGGAACACTTCGCCGGTGCAGAAGGCGCAGCGAACGGCACCTGAGCCCGCCGCGGGCGACCGCGGCGTCCTACTCCATCGCCGGCGCCGCCGCGGCGGCGGGCTCCAGGACGTGGCGGGTCTGCGGCGGAAGAGAAGGGCCCCCGCCGCTCACGAACGGCCAGCCACCGGCTGCCAGGAGGTGGCGCACCGTCGCGGCGACCCGCCGTGTCACTGCGTGCCGGCCCGGCCGGTCTAGCATACCGGTTACCGCATCTCGTGTGCCCGGTGCGACCGGGAGGGGCAAGTCTCCATGATCTCGGACCGCGTGAGGGGCAGCCAACTCGTCGGGCAAGCCCGCACGACGCAGGTGGGTGGGCGGATTCTCAAGCTCGGGCGCTGTGCCGCCGGAGTTGAACGGGACTCCGATGATGTGCAGATCGGGCTATCGCTGCGCTTCGCTTGGCGGAGAGGCACGCGGTCGCACGGTTCGCGCGATCAACATCCTTCACTCCGCTGTCGCCGCCAGTGCCTGCCGCTCCCGGATGCTGCCGCCCCGAGAGCTCGACAGCGTCACGCGCTTGCTAGGTAGGCATCCCACCATCGCCGGACTGCTGGCTGTCTCTCCAGAACCACACGACCACGAGATACAGGAGACTTGCAGGGCCCAAGAGCAGCAACTCAAACGGCCACAGCGAATGTTCGGTAGGCCAGTCGATCAGCACCGAAACCGCCCAAGCCGTCAGTGCTGCGACCGGCAGCAGGGCAGCGATCCGCCATCGGCCTCGCCAACAAACCGCCCAACGCGCTGCAACAGCGAACGTCGCAAGGCATAGCGCAAGCACCGACAACACCAGAAGGTCGGCGATACTCACCGGGCGTTCGACACGTTCGTCACCACCTGACAGACAGCCCACCAAGACGGACAACGTGCCACATGACAGCAGCCAATCAACTACTACGTCAGCATGGTGCGGCGCTGGCAATCACGTGTCAAGCGCGGTTGGAGGGCTCGCTTGTGCTCGGCAGGACTCCGAGGAGAGAGCCGCGTCAACAACGGTTTCTTGTCAGGCTGCGCCGGTCAGGCGACCGGTAGCGGTCATGAAAGGTCGCGCCGATAGTCGGCGCGATCGATCAGTAGATCCCCGGAATCAGACGGTAGCGCACGCGGTCGGCGTATTCCCGGTACCCCGGGAGCTCCTTCTGCAGCATGCGGTCTTCGAGGGCAGTTCGCACCACGGCTACGACGACAGCCGCCGCCGCTGGAATCAGGGTCCACATGGAGTCCAATGCCAAGACCATGGCGAACGGGGGCAGAACGCTTCCCGAGTAGCCCGGATGTCGGACAATCTTGTATGGGCCGGTGTCGCACACCACATGTCCACGCTCCGGTTGAATGCGCACCACTGCCGAGAAGAAGCGGTTCTCCAGGAGCGCCCACCCTGCGCATCCATAGCCTGCCGCGGCCAACACCAATCCGAGGATGTTGAGCCAGCTCGGGAAGTGCGGCGACCACTCGAACCGGTGATCCAGCCCCGCCACGACGAAGAGGGGCAGGCCGAGGCTCAACCCCATCAGTGGGGCAAGGAGTCGATCCCAGGACTTGATGCCCGGAGCCCGCAAGAGCTGCGCCCGTTCCGCCATCAGTCCCGGATGCCGTCGCTCAGCCCAATGTCGAAATCCGATTCCTGCAGAGGCGAAGAGGAGTGCGTAGGTCCACGCCTGCCACCAGCCCCAGTCATGTCCACACAGCATGAGCACGCACGCATGGAGAGCGTAGAACACGGTCAAGCGCGCCCAGAACGCCAAGGCCGACGACGACCTCTTCGTCGAGCCCCCTCGTTGCGAGACCTTAGGCATGGCCGTAGTCTGACGGTCGGCGCGTCCCCTGCGAGCGAGCAGCGCACCGGGCACGCAGCTCAGGGAATGTGCCAGCATCAACGCCAGGCCCTCAGCCACGCAGCTTCCTCTGAAAACGTACTCCTTCGGCTGGTCCATGCGGGGGGATTCGATGGTGGCACCGTAGAACACGGACAGGGACTTCGGCTTACCAGGTACAGTGCCCCTCGTAGTACTCGTTGTCCGTGAGCTGTTGGAGGCCGGAGCCGTCCGCGTTCGCCACGTAAAGCTCGAGCCGGACAAAGTCACCGTCGCCCGCCGGGAACGGGACGGATCCGTTTGGTGTGGCGACAAAGGCGACCCGAGTCCTGTCCGTGGACCAGCATTGGGCGTGACGGACCCCGAGATTCCCCTGCGGGCCGCACCACTGCTCCACCACCACTCCCTCCAAATCCATCCGACCGTAGCAGGGCGCTCCCCTCTCCATGGAGGCAGGATAGTCCATGTACGTGAGGTAGCGGCCGTCGTCGGAGAACGTCCCACCGTGCCCGGGGCCGATCATCCGAACATTCGACCCGTCCGCCCCCATGATGTAGATCTTCCTTTCACCGTCCCGCCACGACGTGAACGCCAAATACTGCCCATCAGGTGACCAGGAGTACACACCATCGAATGAGTCATTGTCACTGAACTTCTGTGGATTGGAGCCGTCGGCGGCCATGACGTAGATCTCGGCGTCACCGTCTCGCGACGACATGAACGCAATCCGCGTCCCGTCGGGCGACCAGTGCGGGAAGTAATCAACGGACCCAACGGGTGTGAGGCGCTGAACATTGTGCCCGTCGCCGTCCATGATGTAGATGCTGTGCCTGCCATCATCGTCTTCGCGGTTCGATGCAAAGGCGATCCAATTCCCGTCCGGGGACCATTGAGGAATGACGCTGCTCTTCCCAGCTCCAGAGTATGTGAGGCGCCGTTCTCCCGTTCCGTCAGCGTTGATGACGTAAATCTCCTCGCCCTCATGTTCCGGCGGACGGGAAGAGACGAACACGATGCCCCTTGCCGCCGGCGGTGGCGCATCGGCACAGCCGACAACGAGCATCGCTAGGGACAATGGAAGGATCGCTCGCATCTAGAACCCCATGGGGCAGAGTGTGCCGGGGTGTGAGGACGCCATCGAACGCTTCGCGCGTGCGCTGCGAGGGCGCCGCTTGCGTTCGGAAACATCTCGGTTCCTCTGGTCGCCTCCTGTACGGGCGCTTCCTGGAGGCTGCCACCCCGAGCGCTCCACAGCGTCAAGCGCGTGTTCGACGGCAGGACCTGAGACGGCTCGCTCACCGACCCTTACGGTGGAGCCTCTGATAGTGCGCACCGCCAATGCGAATACGCCCTGTGAGGCCAAGGTGCGGCGAACTCGCGGTGGCGAACCGGAGTTCCGCGCAATCTGGGCGAAGATCCAATGCGGTGGCCTGAAAGTCGTGGTAGCAGACCCGTTGCCAGATGTGGTAGAGGAGGTTCCGGACCTGTGCGAGGGTGCTGGCCGTGGCACGGAGTGTCGCGCTCGCGGTGATCGTAGCGGTAGCGCTCACGCGCTCGACCGTCACCTCCTCGAGGAGGTCCTCGTCGTCCAATGCGGCGTCGAGATCGATCTGGAAGCCGAGAAGGTCGGTATCCCTGCTCCGTGCGACCTGTGAGCCGAGGTCGTGCAGCACAGCATCGAAGATCGTGTCTGGCATCGATGGCTCGTTTGCCGTCGAACATCCCTGGTCGAGCTGCGGGCAACCGCTCTCCGGGGGCTGCCCTCTCAGCGTGCTCTACTCGTATCTATCCGGGCGCCCATGAGTACGCCACCCACCGCGCCCGCCAGCTCCTCACGCCTGTCAGAGGGCCCGGGTCATCGAGTCGCGGCGATCGCCGCCCGAATGGCCCGAGCAGTAAGCTGCGCGCGGTAGTGCACGAGGCGGCGGCCATTCTCGATGGTCGACTCGATGGGAGTCAAGTCAACGCCGTTGATGCTGAACAGCCCCGCATCGATCCGCTGGCGAGCACGAATCCGCTCGGGATTCGTGGTTGAGATGATGGCCGAATAGTGATAATCATCGTGGTACGCATTACGGGTTGCCACGCAGGTGTCAGGCTGCTGAAAGATCCCCAGCTCGGCCTTGAGGAACTCACAGCTATAGATGTCTTCCGAGTAGTACTCGGGGATGAAGTGGACACGGGCCGGCCGATCCACCCACGCGACGTTCAGCGCGTCCGCGACGACCTGCATCCCGCTGACATTGCCTCCGCTGTCCCCGATCAAGACGATGTCCGTGAACCCGTGGGCTGCGAGCGAAGCCACAATGTCTGTCAGCAATGCCTGGAAGGTCTCTTCCCGAACACTGATGGTCGCGTGGTACCGCATATGCCCGGTGGGCGGGTCGATGTTGCCCTCCGGCACGAACTTGACGATCGGCGCGATGAGGGCGTTCCCAAGTTCGCGTGCGATCGCCTCGGTCGTCGCCTGGAGCACGAAATTGTGCTTGCCCGACGCGACGTAGGGACCGTTTTGTTCGATCCCGCCTGTGGCGACGATGACGGTGGTCATGCCCTCGGCCAATGCGTCGCGTACCTCCATCCACGTCATCTCTTCGATGAGACGCGTGTCCGTCTTCGCGGCAATCGGGCGCGGCGCATCGAGAGCTTGCCCCCACACCGCCGTGGTGGACAGCACTGCGATGGCAACGCTGAGCATGGACAAGGGGAGCACTCGCATAGACGACGGTCCTCGGATACAGTGTGCGACGCGTGACGTATGCGGCATGTGTCTCAGTGGACCCAACCGGCTGCAGACGGTTGGGTCGGTCCGGGACGGGCCCTTCTAACGGTCGGCGCGTGCGCTGCGCGCCGACCAGTGCGTTTGTTCATCGTCTCGCCGCGTCAGCTCCAGGTGCGTGTTGGGCGGCTCTCGGCGAGCGGCGGTCACTTGCCTACCATGCGGGATGACCGGCGCCCTCCAGGTCAATGGTCACGTCCGTCGCCTGCACACCGGTCGTGTCGATGACCAGGATGTGGATCGCGCGAATGAGCAGCCAATCCGCCCAAATGGCGCTGTCGTCCGGCGTCAGTTGATCCTGCGTGCCGCTGAAGAAGTAGTCGGAGACCCGATCGATCTCCTCCTGCCAAGCCGGATCCTTCGCGAACGCTGGACTCGGGGCGTGTACGGCGAGCCGGGTTCCGTCTGGAGACCAGACGGGGTATAGGGGCCTGTGGCCGAGGCCCGTGAGGCGCCCGTCCGGTGAACTGACACGTGCGACTTCTCCATCAGGGGGCCATACTCGCTTGAGGTTTGACCCGTCGGGGCTGATGAGAAACACCGCCAGGTTTCCCTGCACGCCATACTCTCCCGTCGCTTTGCACCGTTCGTCGTCGTCCCGTGCGAGTGGGTCGATTGTCGCACAGGTGCGCGCGTGGAAGGCAATTCGCGTTCCATCCGGCGACCAGCGTCCCATGGATCCTGCAGCGAGCCACGTGGAATTGGCTTCATCAATATCCACGACGTAGAGGCCGGGCCGTTCTTCCCGGTCCGATACGTAGAGCAGCCGTGTCCCATCGGGAGACCAGTCTGGGCAACACTCGCGATGCGGACTGTCGGTGATGCGTCGGGGTCGTGTTCCGAGCGTATCCACGACGAACACATCGCTGTTTCCGTCTCGGGTAGACGAATAGGCGATCCGGGAGCCGTCGGGCGAGAAGACCGGACCGGCATTGCGGAATGGATCGTTCGTAATCCGACGTAGGTCTGTTCCGTCCGGGCTGATCATGAAGATATCCGAGCCGGCACTGCGGCCGACGCGTCCTAGACGTGTCTCCCGTACCTCTTGATCCGGAGAACTCCAGTATCCCTGAAACACCACCCGGCTTCCGTCAGGTGCCCACGCAGGCAATCGGGCGAGCAGGCCCGGTGGATGGGCGGACCCCTCCATGGGCAGTGCTGCCCCGGAGTATACCGTGTCAATCCCCGTGCCGTCCCCTTGGATGGAGAAGATTGACTCCACTCGATATCCCGATGGTAGTGTCTCGAAGAACGTAAAGAGGATGGGTCGCTGGCTCTCGGGTCGCCGCTGAAGCTCTCCCGGAGACGACTCGCACCCAGCGAATAAGCATGCTAGCAAGATTGGCGGGATCCTCCGCACGTGTCCTCCTGCACCCAGTAGCCGTCTAACGAGTTGGAACTCTGCAGCGGCACCTTCTGGATCGCCAGCGAGCGCAGCGAGCTGCCCCTCGGCCTATACGCCGTCTGCAGCAATTCCTTGTTAGGCGGCGGGTTCACACCTCCCTGTTCTGCTCATCCCACATCTTTGGCTCCCAGAGCTCCACCTTATTCCCGTCGGGATCCAGGATCCATGCGAACTTTCCGTTCTCATGCGACTCGGGGCCCTGGACAATCTCGACCTCTGCTGCACGCAGCTGACTCAGCAGCTCCTCGAGATCATCGACGCGGTAGTTGATCATGAAGGACGATTGGCTCGGGCTGAACCATTGGCTGTCATTCGACGCGACGTGCCACACGGTCAGGCCCCCATCCTCGGCCGCATCGTCCGGCCATCTGAGGATGGCCCCTCCGAAGTCTTCCAGGGCCAGGCCTAAGTGCTCCTGATACCAGGCTGCCAAGGGTGCCCTGTCGCCCTTGCTCTTGAAGAAGACACCGCCGACTCCAGTGACCTTCGCCATCTGTGTCCTCCTGACCAATACGCCGCCTGACGGTCAGCGCATGATCTGTGAGCGGTCAGCTCGCCAGGCGCGCATACGGGTGAACGTACTCGTAGTAGCGCCAGGCGCTCTTTCATTCGGCTTCCTTAGACAACGTACGCGCGCGGCTGATCCGGGCGCTCGTCAAACAGCGCCGCGCTGAGTCCCTCCACGAGTCCATAGGTCGAGGAGGAAAGCTGGACGCATTACGAGAGCGAGGCCAAGCCCCGCTTGCGCTGTGTACCCAATCGTGATGTTCCAGAACTCGCGGCCGAGGCTTAGCGAACCGCCGATCAAGAGCGCACCTGCACTCGTGGTGACGCCCGGTAGCGAATAGGCGAGGATCAGGGCGCCGGCGAGGCCAACCAGGACGTGCGGAGTCGAGGGCTGCTCAGTAGTAGACAAGTCCTCGCTGGCTGTCGAAAGGAACCTCGCGAGGGTGAGATTGCGAAACACGAGGTAGTAGGAGATCACCCACACGAGGACGAAGGGGAAGAGGACGGCGGAAAAAGTCGCGGCCATTCCATGCTCTCTGGCGACGAGAGTGGCTGCAGCTGTGGTGTTGGGAAAAGAGACCACGCCCTGAACAGCCGCCAATACTCCGATGAGCCCGAGACCGATCCGTGCAATGCCCAGCAGGTTCATGGTATCCTCCGCTTCGAAACGGCCGTGAGCGCCGCCTGACGGACCGCGTATACCCGCGGGCGCCAAGGGTGGCGCGGGGTGTGCTGCGGACGCGAAGCGGCCGCTCCCCTGCAGACCGAGTGACGCCCAGGCCCGTCGGGTGCATACGCGAGTTAGGCCGCACGGGCAACTGCGCGATTGGCCTTCAAGTAGCTGTACAGCATCAGCAAGAGAATGCCTGCCAACACCACTGACCGCGCGACAACCTGACCCAGGGCAACCTGCCCGGCCACACCAGCGGCGATCCCCGAAGCCATCAGACCGGGTATCAGGGGAAAGACAGTGAGCAGCAGGATTCCCCTGCGCTCCACTGGCTTCCGATCCCCCCAGATCAGGAGAACAGTCCAGGCAAACATCAACGCAGCGGCCAATCCCATTGGATAGCGGAAGTCGGACTCGCCCATTCGGGCAGGGATCAGAATCGCAACTGTCGCCACCGCATCTGCGATAGCGCCCACCCAGTAGCTCAACCTCAGCCATGTCACGTGACTCATCGTTTCTCCCCGCAATCAGCTGCCGCCCGTGCGGCCGCCTTTACGTCAGGCCGACGAGCTCCCTGTTGCCTGCGGTATCCTCGAGCACACGCCACTCGGCCACAAGATCGTCCCTGATCGTGGCCGTCCAGATCACGTGATCGCGCTCGCCCGCAGCAGTCCACTCAGCGTAGCCAAGCACAACTACGAGATCATCTGCGGACTGGATCCTCGAGAAGGTGTTCCGATATTCCGGGAATGCAGCGAAGAAGGTGCCCCAGCCCGCGCTCATATGGTCCTTGCCCTCATGCCGATTGTCACTGCGATCGACGAAGGCGTGGTCTTCTGTCATCAGCGCACGCAGTCCCTCGAGGTCTCGTGCGTTGATGCACGCGTTGAACATGAGAGCGGTCAGCTTCGGATCCCGCGTGTTCAAGCCCATACTCGCGTTCCCAGCAGCGGCCTAACGGTCGGCGCGTGACCTGCGAGCGCCTCGCAAGCCACGCATGCGTCTCAGTGGATCACGTGGCAGCAACGCCAACGGGCGACCCTCCTTCCTCGATCCTCCAGTGCTCGGCAGGTCCATGCGCGTGTCAGGCGGGCAGTGAGTCTTGCACTTCAAAGTTGATACGAGATGACCAGGCATGCGCTATGACTTGATCGCGCCGTAAGCAATGCGTGACAGACGCCGTTCTTTCGCCAGGCGGGCAGCTACCGCGAAGAACTCCTGCTGCCCCTCGAAGTCATGGTCACCTTCAGCTTCACGCAGCGCTCGTTCGTGCTCAGCACGGGCTTGACGCCACCGTTCCGCCAGCGCCGCCATGTTATCTGTCCGGTCCTCGCGGTGCTCAATGACGAATCCCGCTTCCTGAAGCAGGTGATCGTCCGCACC
>JBDHDN010000013.1:0-19189 GCA_039591485.1 Gemmatimonadota bacterium | reverse complement strand
CTGCACCTCCGTGATCGCCGCCGTCAACGTCGTCTTCCCGTGGTCCACGTGCCCAATCGTCCCCACGTTCACATGCGGCTTCGTCCGCTCAAACTTTGCCTTCGCCATGGCTCAGTTCCCCGTCAGTGTAGAACCCCTGGTTGCCGGCCCCTGCCGTTCCGTTCCCAGCGCGATACTCCGGACGGCTCGACGGCCCTGTCGCACTCCGGCCCAACCACTCCCGCAGCAGCCCGGTCGGGCGCCCCGGCCCGTCTTGCCGCTGCCCCCCCCAAGCTCGCGACGGGGATTGAACCCGTGACCTCGTCCTTACCAAGGACGCGCTCTACCACTGAGCTACGCGAGCAGCAAGCGGGCGACGGGACTCGAACCCGCGACCCTCAGCTTGGAAGGCTGATGCTCTACCAACTGAGCTACACCCGCAACGCACGGCGCCTGTGGGTGCCGGCCTCGACCTGCCGAGCCTCCATGGTGGGGGAAGGATTCGAACCTTCGTAGGCGTTCGCCGGCAGATTTACAGTCTGCTCCCTTTGACCGCTCGGGCACCCCACCGTTGCCCGCGACCTCGACGCGACGACGGCCGCCCGCACCGACGGGCGGTCACGAACACAGGGACGCTCCGGCGCCCCTGCGTACACACTGGAGCTGACGAAGGGACTCGAACCCTTAACCTGCTGATTACAAATCAGCTGCTCTGCCAATTGAGCTACGTCAGCCAAGCCGATTTTCGCGAGACTTGTAGCATAACCAGCCCCTGATACGGCGTCAACGCCGCTGGTCAGGCAAACTTGGACCCCTGCGGGGTCAGCCCCGCCCCCGGCGCCACCGCGTACCCTGCGGGGTGTCTTCCAGCTCGATTCCGCGGGCCACCAGCTCGTCCCGGATGCGGTCCGCCTCGGCAAAATCCCTGGCTGCCCGGGCCTGTTGGCGTGCGGCGATCCTCGCCTCGACCCACTGGGCCAGCTCCGACTCCAGCTCCGCCTGACCGGGCACGAGATCCAGCACCCCCATGACGCGGTCGAATACTGTACTGGCGGCGGCGGCCTGCGCAGGGCCCCACCGACCCTCGTCCAGCTCACGGTTGGCCGTCCTGACGAAGGAAAACAGCGTTCCCAGCGCCTTCGGCGCGTTCAGATCGTCATCCATCGCTTCACGGAAGGCCCGCTCGAATTCAGCGACCTCGGTGGGCTCGGCCCCGCCGTCTTCCGGGTCCGCGACCGCCCTGAGCCGCTGGTGGAAGTCGCCGAGTCGGCGCACCGCCTCCGCTGCACCCTCCAGCGCCTCGTCGGTGAAGTTGAGCTGCTGGCGATAGTGCGTGGAGAACACCAGCATCCGCACGGCCGCCGCATCGACCCCCTCTTCCCGCAGATCGCGGGCAGTCAGCGTATTGCCGAACCGCTTGGACATCTTCGTGCCGCGGATGAACAGGAACTCGCCATGCAGCCACAGGCGGGCAAACGGCTGCCCGGTCGCCCCCTCGGACTGGGCGATCTCGTTCTCATGATGGGGAAAGACGAGATCGATGCCTCCGGCGTGAATGTCGAGCGTTTCGACCCCGAACCGCCGCCGGATCTCCGTGAGCGACATCGCCGAACACTCCAGGTGCCAACCCGGTCGGCCCCGGCCGAACGGAGCATCCCAGGCGGCCCCGACGTGTTCGTCCTGCGGGTCCACCGCCTTCCACAGTGCGAAGTCCCGTACGTCCTCCTTGCTGTACTCGTCACTGGCCACCCGGGCGCCTGCCTTGAGCTCGCGCCGGTCGAGCTGTGACAGCCGCCCGTAGGGGGGGAACCGGTCCACACCGTAGTACACCGACCCATCCTCACCCACGTACGCCAGCCCGCGGTCGATCAGACGCTGCACCAGCTCCACCATCGGCTCGACGTAGTCGGTGGCCCGTGGATAGATATCGGCGGGGCGGATCCGCAAGTAGTCCCGGTCGTCGAAGAACGCCTGTACGAACGGCGCGGTGTGCCGGTCGAGGGACACGCCCGCCTCGGCGGCGGCCTTGATCGTCCGGTCGTCGACGTCGGTCAGGTTCATCACCATGAAGACGTCGTACCCCGAGTACTCGAGGTACCGGCGGAGCAGGTCGCCGAAGATGAATGTCCGGAAGTTGCCGATGTGGGCGTAGTTGTAGACCGTCGGCCCACACATGTACACCGTGACGCGGGGCGGCGCGAGTGCTTGGAACGCTTCCAGCCGGCGGGTGAGCGTGTTGAAGAGATGCAGGGTCATACCTGGCGGGGGCTCGCGTGATTCAGATTGGCTCGCGGGCTGATAAGCTAGCCCGACAGGCCGTAGGACGGTAGGACAGCGGGCGAGCGGTTAGAGGGTCAGACGGAGGGTCGCTCGAGCGGTCAGACGGATGGTCGGGCGGGTGGTACGGCAGTGCGACGGACGGTACGGCGGCAGGGCGTACGGCGGTCGCTTGGTCGGCCGTGCGAGGAGGCCTCTGGGCGCACCCGTCCCTCCTTCGGTATCGGTCATTCCCCCAGTCGACATTCGATACTCGCCCCGTCCTTCCGTGCTACCCCCCCATCGCCAGCACCCCCGCCAGGACGAGCGGTCCGGCGATCCAGGTGACGAGCCCTCCTCCGACAAGGCAGGCGACGGGCAGCAGGGCGTGCCAGACACGCGGGCCGCCAGTGTCGAGGCGTGACAGTCCGTATGTCCACAACCCGACCGACCACGCGCTGAACAGGTTCACGCGCGCCTCCAGCGTTTCGAGCACCGCCGGGGGTGGCCCCCCCTCGCGCCACAACAGTCGAGCGCCGGATGCAAACCGGTGCGGCAGCCGGAGAACCTCACCTGGGGGAATACCGGACCCGACGTCTGTGAACCATGCTACCGCAAGCTCGCCCGCCCGAAGCAGCACGAGGGGGGCCAAACCGAGGACGATCACCACGAGCAGCTCGCGCCGACGACTGGCCGCGAGCATGAGGGCGGACTCGGCGGTGAGGCGCAGGAGAACGGCGGCCATCAGGACCGCGGGCAGTGGGACCAACCGATCCGCAATCATGAGTCGGGTGAGCCCGGCGGCGAGTGAGCGCAGGTGGGGAGCCGGCACATCGAAACCGACGGGCGCCAATGCCGCATCCATCAGACCGAGCTGACGGGGCACGGTACCCAGCCCGAGGACGAGCCACGCGAGCGCCACCACCGCGAGCAGGAGCCAGGGACGCGGGGACGCGAGCGCCCTGGTCAGCGCCCCCTGCGGGTCGACGAGCACGGCGAGCCCGTCGCTCCAGCCGCGATCGGCCCTCACAGCCGCCCCTGATTCCGATCGATCGCCGCCACCAGTATGTCCTCGAGCGCCCGGTATCGCACGCGTGATGCCGCGACCGCTACCCGCTCCTGCCGCATCGTCCCGAGGATCTGCTCGACCGTGATCCCGCGCGTGAGCGGTATCGCCACACCGTATCCTGTGCGCAGGGAGCCAGGATAACGTGCCAGCAGCTTGTCGACACCAGCGAGTGCCGCACCCCCAAGCGTCAACTCTGCAACCCGCTCGGAGGCCAGCGTGGCCATCGGCACGTCCGCCCTGAGCCTGCCCCCTGCGAGCACGAGCGCCCTGGTGGCGAGGCGCTCGACGGCTGAGAGATCGTGCGATGCGATGACGATCGAGCGCCCCGACTCGGCCAGGCGCAGCAGCCGCTCCCTCAGGCGCCGGTGCGCGAGGGGATCGATGCCGCTCAGCGTTTCATCGAGCACGACGACGCGCGTGCCACAGATCACCGCTGCGGCAAGCGCGAGCCGTTGGACCATGCCCCGCGAGTAACCCGCAACCCGTCGTCGGACGAACTCGTGCAGTTCGGCGGTCTCGATGGCCGATCCGACCAGCCGGGTGCGCTCCGCCTCACTCCGAGAGCGGTGCCGAGCCAGAACCCGCAGCCACTCGGTACCTGCGAGCTGTGGCGGAGCCACTGGGGGGTCCGGCGCGAATCCCACCAGCCGCCGCGCCGGCCGGGTGCCGGCAGGATGGCCCGCGACGGTGATGGATCCGGTGGTCAACTGGATCTCGCCGGCCAGGAGCCGGAGCAATGTGGTCTTGCCGGCACCGTTTGGTCCGACCACCCCGATGACTTCGCCCGGTTCCACCTCGAACGTGCAGTCCCACAACGCGGTACGGCGGCGGCACCGCGGGCCGAACTGTCGCCCAGCACCGCGCACCGTGAGGAAGCTCATCGGCGAGTCGCCCCCGCGGGATCACGCAGGACCACCCAATCAGAGCCCCATGCAGCGACGAGGATGCCGGCAACCACCCACGCCCCGAGCAGCAGGGGGTCCGTCGCGCCGCCGGCCGTGGCCCGCTCCGCTCGCCACCCGAGCGGCAGCACGTTCCAGGCAAGCACGACGGGGCGCTGGAGGTACGGCGCACCTGCGAGCAACTGCTGGACGCTCGACGGGGTGATGCCTCCGATCCACACGAGGAGGACTGACAGGAAGCCCGCTGCGGCCTCGCCGATGAGCGGCGCCGCACCTGCCGCGACTGCCATCCAAGCGCTGAGGAAGAGCAGCGCGACGAGCGCCGACTGAGCCAGCGCGGTCGGCGGGACGCCTGCGCGGAGGAGCACCACCAACCCGATCATCACCACGGGACAGGTCACGGAGAGGCCGCCGACCAGCCTGCCGACCGGCGGAATCCACCACGGCGCCGCACTCCGCCGCAACGCGAAGTGCGCGGCGGAGGGACCGGTGAGCTGCGTGCCCGCTAGCGCACCGAGCGTCCCCGCCACGACGACGAGCGTGCGGCGGACCACTCCGGGATCGCCCGCCGTCGCCGCGACGGCGAGGAGCACACCTGCCAGCAGCAGCCCGAGGACGAACGCGCGGTGCCGCGCAACCAGCATCACGCCGAGCAGGGAATCGGCGATCAGGGCCGACATGCGTCCGGCCGGTCGGTTGATGGACGCGCCGGGCGGGCGGAGGGCACGTGGCCCTCCGCCCGGATCCGGTCGATCCGCGTGACAGCGGGAATCAGCGAACGGCGTTCTCCTCCGGATCCATCACATAGCACATCCCGGTCCGGATCATGTAGCAGTAGCCGCGCGCCGCAATGGTGTAGGGATCGAAACCCGCAAAGTCCTTGTCGCATGACTGAATGGCCTCGAACAGACACTTGTCCAGCTTCTCGGCGGCATCGGCTGGCCTGGGGTTCGGCAGCAGGGCCACGGCTCCGGCCAGCACCGCACTGGCGATCAACTTGTGCATCGGTACCTCCTCCACGTGGGTCACGTGGTACAGGGGACCGACCGGACGGGGCCACGATAGCTGCTCGCCGGTGCCGAGTGCGCACCCGGTGAGTGCGGGGAGGAACGGAATGTTGCGGAGGGACTAGCGGCGGAACGGCCGTCGAGCGGACCGACGGGACGGCGGCGACGGTGTGGCTACGACTCCGGCACGACGACGATCTTCCGCTCGCCCGTCATTCCGACGAGCACGGCCTTGGTCGAGCGGCGGAGATCGAACTCACCGTACACCTGTCCAAACAGGATATGGCGCGTCAATACCATGATCGCGGCGAGGGTGGGCACGGCAACGAGCAGCCCGAACACCCCGAGCAGGGACGCCATGACGAGGACGCTCAGAATCGTGAGCACCGGTGGCAGGCTCACCCGCTCCTCGAAGATCAGCGGCGCCACCACGTTGGCCTCGACCAGGTGGACGACGATCCCGAGCCCGAGGACGGCAGTCGCGTGTACCCACCCGCTGATCGTCAGCATCAGCAGGGCGGGAAGGACGGTCGAGATGATGGTGCCAAAGAACGGCACGATGGCGACGGCACCGGTAAAGACGCCGAACGCGAGCGCGTACGGGACCCGAAGCAGCCAGAGCCCCATGCCCGTCAGCACCGCAAGGACCAGCATCGCGAAGAGCTGCGCCCAGATCCAGGTCTGCAGCGTATCCCGCATGTCAGCGGTGATCGTTCGGGCCAGCTGGCGGTGCTTCGGCGGCACGAGGGACATGACCCCGTCGCGGTACATGGACGGGTTGCGCGCCATGTAGATGGCCATCGCGAGCACGCTGAACAGCTCGACCGCCATTTTCCCGCCGGTGGTCAGATAGGGGACCGCCGATCCGCGAACGAAGCTCGAGGCATCGGTGATCATTCCCTCGACGAGCCCGCCCCGCTCGGAGCCGAAGGCCGTGCCTTGCAGGATCGGATAGCGCTCCGCCAACTCGGCGACCTTCTGCTCCAGAGCCTGGGCAAACCCCGGAAGCCGCGAGACGAGCTCCTGGAACTGATTGACCACCGGCGGCAGCACCAGGATCCCGATCCCGACCACCCCGGCCAAGGTCCCGAGCACGGCGATCGTGAGCGCGAGCCAGCGCGGCAACGCAACCCGGTACATCAGGAAGTCGGTGATGGCTGCGAAGTAGACGCTGAGCAACGCGGCGATGAAGAGGAGAATCGCCACCTCGGTGACCTGCCCGAGAAACAGCAGCAGCAGCGCGGCGACGAAGAGGAGGATCAGCGTCGTCGCGACGTTTCGGCCCGAGACCGTCATGGCCCGTTACTGTCCTTCCCGGTCCACCTCTTCGTCGTCCTCGACCAGCTCCGCCTCGGCGTCGTGAATCTCCTCCTGGCCTCCGGGCAGCTGCGCCGGCGCGCCGCCCTCGCCGGCCTGCAGCATCCCCATCTTGCGCTTGAGCTCGAGCAGTTGGTTGTCCGCCGTGCCCTGGTACTCCAGCGCCTGGAATTGCTGCTGGAGCAGGTCGCCCTCCAGCTCGCCTGCGAGCTCCGCAGCCGCGAGCGCCTGACGCTCCATGTCCTCGATGCGCTCTTCCATGCGTTTGAAGCTCTCGAACGCGCTCTGATCCGACATCGACGACATCGTCTGCTGGATGCGGCCCTGCGCCTCGGCCCGGCGCTGCCGCGCGACCAGGAGGTTCTTCTTTCGCTTGGCATCTTCGATCTTGTCGTTCAACTCGCGCAATGATGCCTTCAGGGTCTCGACGTCGGCCTTGTGACGGACCCACGTCTCGTGCAGCGCCTGCGCGTGCTGCATGTGCTCGTTATGGCGGATCAGCGCCTGCTTCGCCAGGTCGTCCCGCCCCTCCTGGACCGCGAGCATCGCCCGGCGTTCCCAGTCCTCGGCGGCTTTCTTCTCCTTCTCGACCTGTGCCTGGAGCTTCTTCTCGTCAGCGATGGCGGTCGCGACCTCTTGCTTGGTCCGCGCCAGTTGGCCGCGCATCTCGAGCAGCAGCTGATCGAGGACCTTTTCCGGATTCTCCGCCTTGCCGATCAGCGCGTTGATCTGCGCCTTGATCACGGTCGTCAGACGCTGCCAAATGCCCATGTCCGAATACCCCTCTCCGTCATGCGCGCCGGCATCCTCATGCCGCGCGTCGAGTGCCCCTGCCGAAAGTTATCATCCGATGCCACATCTGTCCCGACCGACCCGCACCGCCCCAATTATGGGCTCGCGAACCGTGTCTGTCACGCATGATCTCCGGTCGGCGGCGGCAGCGGCGCGCGGTCACGCTGCTGCGTCAACATGCGCTCGGTGAAGTCCAGCTGCTCACGGACGTCCGCGACTTCGTTTCGGAGCGTCTCGATCTCCTCCAGGAGCATCACCTGCGCCTCGCGGATGCGGGTCACCTCTTCCTGGGGCATGGCCTGCGGGCCCCGTCGAATGCGGTCCGCGATCGCCCTCCCCACAGGCGAGATCGACAGCAGGAAGACGGCACCTCCGCCGAAGAGAAACGTGATCGCGAGGATGTCCTCCATAGGTGTCATCTCCCGGTCCCGAGCCTGTCGGGACCGCCGGCTCATCTGCCGGGTTCGATGCGCTCGCGCCGCTCCCGCTCCTTCGTGAGCAGCCGCTCGGCGAAGTCCAGTCGCTCCTCGAGATCGCCCACCCGGAGCGCGAGATCTTCCGTGACCCCAGCCTGGCCCTGGATCTGCTCGATCGAGGAACGCAGCTCCTCGAGCTCTCGCGCGTCTGGCCCACCATGGCGTCGCTCCAGATAGCGGTTCACCGTGCGCGCGACCTGCCAGACCACGAATGCGCCAAAGGCAAACCCGAGGATCGGAACGCCGATCTCCTGGAACCAGATCCACATCGGGGTCGGCGGCAGCTGGGGCACACCAACGACCACCTGCGCCAGGGCGGTCATCGGTCGCCGCCCTCGAGCATCTGCCGCTCGCGACCCTGGGCGAGCACTCGCTCCGTGAAGTCCATCCGCTCCTCCAGATCCAGCATCCGACCGGCAACCTCCTCCTCGAACGCGGCCATCCGCTCCTCGATCCGGCCGACGTCGGAGGATTCCGCGCCGGACGTCAGCCTGCGCTTGTGCTCGTAGTGCCGCTCGATCCAATACCGGACGGTGCGCGCCACGGCGACCACCATCAGGGCTCCGGTCGCCATACCCGCTATCGGAATGAGAAATTCGGGATCCACGGCCTCACCGCTCCCGTCGCAACGACACACCACCACCGCCGATCACGTCGCCGCCTCTCCGTCCCGCTGGCCGCGCTCGGGCAGCCGCGCCAGCACGCGTTCGGTGAAGTCGAGGCGCTCCTCCACGTCCTGGAGCCGGTACCCCAGCTCCTCGAGCCGCTCGACCCGCTCGGTGAGCTGCGCCAGCTCCTCCGGACTGCCCGACCCCCGTGCCTTCGCCAACTCACGCTCGTGATGCCGATCGATGGAGTGCTTCGCGATCCGAAATCCGTTGAACAATACGAAGATCCCGATGCCCATCCCCATGAGCGGGAACACCACCTCCTGAATCCACACGAACTCCGGCATTAGTCAGCTCCCCGGTGGGAGTTGATCGGGCTCCCGGCGTTGCGCCAGGACCCGCTCGGCGAAGTCCAAGCGCTCTTCCAGCTCAGTCACGCGATAGCGCAGCTCCTCCACCTCACCCTGGAGCGCCTCAGACTCGCCGGCCGGGAGCCGTTCTGGGACGCGTCCCGCCAGGCGGTCGGCGAGCGCCTTTCCGATCGGCCCCCGCAGGATGGCCACGGCGCCGATCGTGAAGAACAGCGCCACGGGCACGATGAACGGCGAGAACAGCACGCCCATACGTCAGCCCTCTCCCTCGATCTGCGGCGCGCTCCGGCCGTGCGTCACCACGCGCTCCGCGAAGTCCAACCGCTCCTCGACATCATGCAGCCGGTACTGCACCTCCTCCAACTGTTCCTCCAGGAGACGCGTCCGGGTATCGTCCTCCGCCGCGCTCGAGCGCCCACCCAGGCGATCGGCGAGCGCTTTACCGAACGGCCCCCGGAGGATGAACACCGCCGCGATCGAGAAGAACAGCGAGATGGGGATCAGTGGCTCGAGGCCGCTCATGGTCTCTCTCCTTCGAGCCGGTCGCCCTCGCGTCCGGCGGCAAGCACGCGCTCCGCGAAATCGAGCCGCTCGTGCAGCTCGGACACCTCACCGGCAAGCTGTTCAACCGCTTGGCGCAACCGCGTCGCCTCCGCATCGCCCATCACCGGCTTCGGGCGCTCGAACCGCCTGATGAGTCCCCACGCGAAGGCCCCGGCCACGGTGAACACGCCGAGCGAGCTCACACCGATGAGGACGGCGACGGCGATTTGGATCGGGTCGTTCATCGCAAGTGCTTCTCTCGGGCTACCATACGGGCACGTGTTTCAAAAAGTGTCACCGCTGCCGGATTTGTAAAGCGCCTCAGCTTGCCAGGATCTCAGCCAGGAACGTCGACGTGTACGAGCCCTTGGCTCGAGCCACGGTTTCGGGAGGGCCCTCGGCGACCAGATCTCCCCCTCCGTCCCCGCCCTCTGGACCCAGATCGACGATCCAATCGGCTGTCTTGACCACATCCAAGTTGTGCTCGATCACCACGACGGTGTTGCCCTTGTCGACCAATCGATGCAGGACGTCCAGCAGCAGTCGCACGTCCTCGAAGTGGAGCCCGGTGGTGGGCTCGTCCAGGATATAGAGTGTGCGCCCCGTGTCCCGTTTGGACAGCTCGGTGGCGAGCTTCACCCGCTGCGCCTCGCCGCCCGATAGCGTCGTGGCGGACTGCCCGAGATGGATGTATCCCAGGCCCACGTCGTTGAGCAGCTCCAGCCGGGACCGGATGCGCGGCTGCTGCTCGAAGAACTCGAGGGCGTCGGCCACGGTCATGTCGAGAACGTCCGCGATGGACTTGCCCTTGTAGCGGATGTCCAGGGTCTCTCGGTTGTAACGCCGCCCCTTGCACACGTCGCACGAGACGTAGACGTCCGGCAGGAAGTGCATCTCGATCTTCACCAGTCCGTCTCCCTGGCACGACTCGCAGCGCCCCCCCTTCACGTTGAACGAGAATCTGCCCGGCCCGTAGCCCCGGAGCTTGGACTCCGGGAGTTGGGCGAAGAGCTCACGGATCGGCGTGAACAGACCGGTGTAGGTCGCCGGATTCGAGCGGGGGGTGCGCCCGATCGGACTCTGGTCGATGTCGAGCACCTTGTCGATCAGCTCCGTGCCCTCGATCGCATCGTGTTCGCCCGGCAGGCTCTTGGCCCGGTACAGCTGCCGGGCGAGGGCGTGGTAGAGGATGTCGGTGACGAGCGTTGACTTACCCGAACCCGACACCCCGGTCACCGCGATGAACAGGCCGAGCGGCAGCTCGACGGTCAGGTTGCGCAGGTTGTGCTGGCGCGCGCCGACGATCCGCAGGGCCCGGTCGTCGACCGGCTGCCGGCGGTTCGACGGGACGGGAATCCTCAGCTCACGCCTAAGGTACCGCCCTGTCAGGGATGCCTCGTGCCCGAGCACGTCGTCGATCGTTCCCGCAACGACCACCTCTCCGCCCTCCCGACCGGCTCGGGGGCCGAGGTCGATCACGTGTTCCGCCGACCGGATGGTCTCTTCGTCATGCTCGACCACGAGCACCGTGTTCCCGAGATCCCGCAGCCCGAAGAGCGTATGCAGCAGGCGCTGGTTGTCACGCGGGTGCAGGCCGATGGACGGCTCGTCGAGCACGTAGAGCACGCCGACGAGCCGGCTGCCGATCTGTGTGGCAAGCCGGATGCGCTGCGTTTCGCCCCCGGAGAGGGACGAGGCCGAGCGCCCCAGCGTGAGGTAGGTGAGCCCCACATCCGACAGGAAGCTCAGCCGATCTACCACCTCTTTCAGGATCGGCCCGGCGATCTCCGGATCGATGCCGTCCCCGCCCCCGGAGCGCAGCGGCAGCCCGCGGAAGAACGCGAGGGCCCGCTCGACCGTCATGTCGGTCACCTCACCGACGCCCTTCCCGCCCACCAGCACGCTGAGCGACTCGCCCTTGAGCCGATGCCCCCCGCACCGCTCGCAGGGCACGTCCACCATGAACTCCATCAGTTGCTGACGGACGGCGTCGGAGGAGGTCTCGTGGTACCGGCGGGTCACGTTCATCAGGATGCCGTCCCACTCCACCTCATAGGTCCGGCTCGCGCCCTTGCTGGAAGAGAACGTGAACGTGCGGTCGGGAATGCCGTACAGCAGCGCGTGCCGCACCCGATCCGGGAGCGACACCCACGGAGCGGACAACTCGAAGCCGAATTCCCGGGCGATCGTCGGGAGTACGACCGTGCGCAGATAACCCTTCGGCTCCCCCCAGGGGATCACGACCCCCTCCAGCAGCGACAGGCCGTGATCCGCCAGCACCAGTTCCGGGCTCACGACCCGGGTCTCACCCAGCCCACCACACGCCGGGCACGCGCCGTACGGTGAGTTGAACGAGAACTGTCGCGGCTCCAACTCGGCCAGCGAGTAGCCGCACGCCGGGCAGGCGAAGCGCTCGGAAAACGTGACCGCCTCGGCGTCGGCACCGTGGCGGACGACTTCCACGATACCATCGGCCGCCCTGAGGGCGGTCTCGACCGAATCGTGCAGGCGGCGGCGATCTTCCTCGCGCACCGTGAGGCGGTCCACCACGAGCCCGATGTCGTGGTTGACCCGGCGCTTCAGCTTCGGTGGGGCCGCCAGATCGTACACCTCCCCGTCCACCCTGACCCGCACGAACCCCTGGCGGCGAGCGCTCTCGAACAGGTCGCGAAACTCGCCCTTGCGTCCGCGCACCAGCGGCGCCACCACCTCGATGCGCGTCCCGCCGGGCCAGGAAAGCACCGCGTCGCTGATCTGGCTGGCGCTCTGGCGGGCGATGGGCGAGCCGTCGTTGGGGCAGTGCGGTATCCCGACCCGCGCCCAGAGCAAACGCAGGTAGTCATAGATTTCCGTGACCGTGCCGACGGTCGAGCGCGGGTTGTGTCCCGGTGCTTTCTGCTCGATCGAGATCGCCGGGGACAGGCCCTCGATCGCGTCGACGTCGGGCTTCTCCATCAACCCGAGGAACTGGCGGGCGTACGCCGAGAGCGACTCGACGTAGCGTCGCTGCCCCTCGGCGTAAATGGTGTCGAAGGCCAGAGAGGACTTTCCCGAACCGGAGAGCCCCGTGATGACCGTGAGCCGGTTCCTGGGGATCTCCACGTCGACGTTCCTCAGGTTGTGTACCCGAGCGCCGCGGACGACGAGGTTCTGGTTCGGCATAGCCATGAAACCTAGGGAGCGCCGGGCTTCTGGGTCAATCCACGGATCCGGTCGCCGACCCTTCTTGCGGGCCCCCGACCCCAGGGATAGTTTCTCCGCCCCTTCGCGCCCTGAAAAGGAGCAGGCGGTGCCGCAGCAGGCGGACGCGTCGACCCTCCTCGTGCTGACCACGCTCCCTGATGGGGAGACGGCACGGACGATGCTGCGAATGCTGCTGGAGCGGCATCTCGTTGCCTGCGGTACCGTGCTCGAGGGCGTCACGTCCGTGTATCGCTGGGAAGGGACAATCGAGGAGGCGCGCGAGGTTCAGGTCCTCCTCAAGACGAGCTCGGGTCGCTGGGACGCACTGCGGGATGCCGTCGTGGACCTGCATCCGTACGACGTGCCGGAGCTGCTCGCGCTGCCAGTCACAACCGGTCTGCCCGCCTATCTTTCCTGGGTGGGGGGGGAGACGCAGTCGGAGGGAAGGAGCGGATGAGCGGATCGAGTCAGAAGCGCAAGAGCCGGCGTCGCAGGAGTGCATCGGCTGTCCGCACGCCTGCGACAGGAGTGGACGATCCGCAGGCAGCGCTGACGGGAACCTCGACCCCGGCTGCCGGGTCACCCGGTCCCGCGACCGACGAGGGCGAGGAGCGCCGCTCGCCGGAGACGGCCTCGGTGACGGCACCGCCTCGCAGCATCCCGACGGCAGGCGATCAGCGTCGCCAGTCCGACCCGGCAGAGGGCCAGTCCGACGGGTCGGCGCGTCCGCCGGACCCGGAGGGCGGCGACGCGTCCTCCGAAGAGCTCCTCATGCGGGCCGCGCGCCAGGCCACTGCCAACGGCGAGATCACGAGGGCCATCGGGATCTACCGCGAGCTGCTCCAGCGCGCACCCGGCAACCTGAAGGCCCGCAACAACCTCGCCCTGCTGTACGAGCGCTCGGGCGACACCGAGCGCGCACTGCAGCAGTTCGGAGCGTGCCTCGAGCAGGATCCGCGGAACTGTCACGTGCTCGTCAACCGCGGCGCCCTCTTGGGCAGCCTCGCACGATTTCAGGAAGCCGAGGACGATTTGCACGCGGCGCTACACGTCGATGCCGGGGCCGTCGACGCGCACTTCAACCTCGGCGTCGTCCTCTCCCGCAAGGGGCGCTGGCAGGACGCGCTTCCCTACCTGCGCCGCACCATCGAGCTCGATTCGAGCCGTGCGGCGGCATACTTCTATCTGGGTGAGGCGCTGAATCACGTGGACGACATCGAGGGGGCCATGTCGGCCTATCAGCGGGCGGTCGAGCTGCGGCCGACCGATGCCCGTGCCCTGTACGGCCTTGGGATCGTGCTCGACCGGATGAACCGACCCGACGACGCCACCCAGATGTACCGCCGCTCCCGGGAGGTCGCCCGCACGTGATCCGTGTCGTCGTGGACGACCTCGCGTCCGTCGAATCGGACGCGGTGGTTCGGCCCGCGACCACTTCGCTGGAGCCTGCCGCCCCCGCGCTCGACCGGCTGGAGCGGATCGCGGGCCCGGCAGTCCGTCCGCAACTCAGCCCGGGAACGCGCCTGGGCGTCGGCGCCGCCGTCGTCACGGGCGGCGGCAACCTCCCCGCAGAACTGGTCATCCACGCCGTGATCGTGGGCGACGACCAGCCCGTCACGGCGGCAGGCATTCGCCAGACCGTCACCAGCCTGATCCAGCGTGCCGTCGACTGGGAGCTGGCGCGCATCGCCACCCCGCTCTTGGGTGCCGGCCCCGGCCAGCTGCCGCTCGATGATGCCGCCCGGATCCTCGTCGACGCGCTGGCGGGTGACCTGAGCCACACCACGTACCCCCGGGAAGTGTGTATAGTGGTGGGATCCGAACAGGAGCGAGAGATCGTGGATGCGTTCATCCGGGGGCGCCTGACCACATGAATCGACGGCAGCTCGCCGTCCTCATCCTGGCAAGCTGGATCGGCGTCATGGTATGGCAGGTACGACGGGAGTACTTCCGCCCACGCTCGGAGCTGCTGGCGGAGGCGGCGCTCAATGTCTCGCCCACCGCGACCTACTACCGATTACAGCTCAACGACCAGCAGATCGGCTTCGCGACGAGCGCGGTCGACACCCTGCAGGACACCATCAGGGTCCAGGACCAGATGCTGTTGCGCATCCCCGCGCTCGGCAGCGTCCAGCGGATCGAGGCCCGCACGAACATCAACCTCACCCGGACGCTTCAGCTCCGCTCGTTCGACGCGACGCTCCACGGAGAGGACGTCGAGTTCGGTGTGCGCGGGGAGGTCACGGGCGACAGCACGCTGTCCATTGCGATCGAGAGCGCGGATTCCCGGCAGCGCTACGACCTGCCGCTCGACGAGCCGATCGTGCTCCCGGCGCTCCTGCCGCTCAACCTCGCGTTTGGTGGCGAGCTCGCGGTCGGTAAGACCTACTCCATCCGCCTGTTCGACCCACTCCAGCTCTCCGAGCGGCCCGTGCACGTGACGGTCATCGCGGAATCCCTCTTCGTGGTGCCCGACTCGGCGGAGCTCGACGGGACACCACCGCTCTGGGTGCCCGCGCGCTGGGACACGGTGCACGCCTGGCAGGTGCGTCAGGACATGGGCGGGTTTCAGGTCGAGGCGTGGATCGACGATCTCGGGCAGATCGTCCAGGCGTCGAGCCCGATGGGCTTCGCGATGGAGCGCACGGCATACGAGATCGCCTTCGAGAACTTCATGCGTCGCGAGCCCCAACTCGACCAGCTGGTCCTCACTGCGGACCTCATCCGCCAGACGGCGATCGCCGCCGACGCCCCGCTCGACGCCGAGCGGCTCGACGAGCTGGTGGTGCGGCTCGGGGGCGTCGACCTCGCCGGGTTCGACCTGAGCGGTGACCGGCAGGTCCTCTCCGGCGACACCCTCCGGGTGACGCGGGAGGATTCCGCCCGGCTCAGCACCAAGTGGCGGCTGCCGTGGACCGGCGAGTCGCTGGCCGCCTCCCTCGCGCCCGAGCCACTGGTGCAGAGCAAGGATCCCCGAATCGAGGCGCAGGCCCGTCAACTCCAGGATCGCCACCGGCGCCCTGAGGATTTCGCCCAGCGGCTCACGGAGTGGGTGTACGAGAGTCTGGACAAGCGCGTCACCATGAGCGTGCCCAGTGCCGTGGAAGTGCTGGAGTCGCGCCGAGGGGACTGCAACGAGCACACCGTGCTGTACGTGGCGCTCGCGCGCGCGGCGGGGCTGCCGGCCCGGACCGCGGCGGGGCTTGTCTACGTGGACGGGAGCTTCTACTACCACGCCTGGCCCGAGGTGTACCTCGACGGCTGGGTGGCGGTGGACCCGACGCTCGGCCAGTTCCCGGCCGATGCCGCGCACCTCCGCTTCACCATCGGCGGCCTCGCCCGCCAGGTCGAGTTGATCCGGTTGATCGGACAGCTCGAGCTGGAGGTGCTCGGGGCCACGCCAGCCCCATGATCCGGCTCGAGCAGCTCACCAAGGCGTACGGCCGATTCGTGGCCGTGAACGCGATCGACCTGCACGTGCCCCGCGGGGAGCTGTTCGGCTTCCTCGGGCCGAATGGCGCCGGCAAGACCACGACGCTCCGGATGATCGCGGGCATCCTCCGGCCGACCTCCGGACGCATCCTCGTTGGCGGGGACGACCTGATCGCCGAGCCCATGGCCGCCAAGCGCCGGCTCGGGTTCATTCCCGACCGGCCCTTCGTCTACGAGAAGCTCACCGGCGCGGAGTTCCTCCGCTTCGTCGCCGGACTCTACGGTCAGGACGGGAAGGAGATCGAGCGCCGGATCGACGAGCTGTTCGACCTGTTCGAGCTTGCCGTATGGAAGGACGAGCTGGTCGAATCGTACAGCCACGGCATGCGGCAGAAGCTCATCATCTCGAGCGCCCTCATTCACCGGCCCGAGTGCATCGTCGTCGACGAACCGATGGTGGGCCTCGATCCGAAGGGCGCGCGGCTGCTCAAGGACATCTTCCGCGCCTTCGTGGACCGCGGCGGCACCGTGCTCATGAGCACCCACACGCTCGAGGTGGCGCAGGCCATGTGCGACCGCATCGCCATCATCCAGGAGGGGAACATCGTCGGTCGCGGCACGATCGACGACCTGCGCGAGCAGACCGCGGCGGGCGACGCCTCGCTCGAGGAGCTGTTCCTCAAGCTCACGGGCGGCGAGGCGGTGAAGGAACTCGCGGCGATACTGGCGGACTAGCGTTATGGGGCGTCGCGCCGACACAGCGCACCGCGTTGCCCGCCGCGACGGGCGTACGCGGTATCGGAGCCGGTAGATGCGATCGTTGGCGGTCGTCCTCACCCCGAAGTTCCGCACGGCCCGGGCCCGCTACAAGCAAGGCCAGAGCCGGGCGAAGGTGATCACGATCGGCACCGTCGGCGTCATCTTCTGGCTCGCCGTGTTCGGCGTGCTGTACCGGGTGCTGAGCTATTTCCGCGGGGTCGAGGAGATCGGCTCCTTGCTCGCGAGCAAGCTGCTCGGAATCGCGCTGCTGGCGTTCCTGTCGATCCTGCTGCTGTCCAACGTGATCACGGCGCTGTCGTCGTTCTTCCTCGCGAAGGACCTCGACCTCTTGGTGTCGTCGCCGGTCGACTGGCTGCACGTGTACCTCGCCAAGCTGGGCGAGACGATGGTCCACAGCTCGTGGATGGTGGCCCTCATGGCCGTCCCGATCCTCGCCGCGTACGGCGTGATCTACGACGGCGGCATCCTGTTCGCGCCCTTCGCGGTGCTCGTGTTCCTGCCGATCCTGATCATGCCCGCGGTGGTCGGGAGCGCGATCACCCTGGTGCTGGTCAACGTCTTCCCGGCGCGCCGCACCCGCGACCTGTTGTCGATCATCGCGATCGGCGCCGCGGGTGGCGTCGTGATGCTGTTCCGGCTGATCCGTCCGGAGCGGCTGGCGCGCCCGGAGGGCTTCCAGAACCTGCTCGACTTCATCACCGTGCTCAGGACCCCGTCGTCGCCGCTCCTGCCCAGCGAGTGGGCCGCTGAAGCCCTGATGGGCGTGCTGGTCGGGCCGCTCGACTGGTTCCCGGTGGCGCTCCTGTGGCTGTCCGCTGGCGCCACGGTCGTGCTCGGCGCGGCATTGCACTACAAGCTGTACCCGCTCGGGTTCACCAAGGCCCAGGAGGGTGCGGAGCGGTTCGTGAAGGGGTGGGTGTGGCGGGGCCTGCTCGATCCGCTGTTCCGGCCGCTCACGGTCGCGAAGCGCGAGTTCGTGATCAAGGACCTGAAGCTGTTCTTCCGGGACACCACCCAGTGGAGTCAGCTCATCCTGCTCGCGGTCCTGGTGGTGATCTACCTCTTCAACATCCGGGCACTGCCACTGTTCCGCGGCGAGCAGGTGCCGTTCGTCCTCGTGACGGTGATCTCGTTCCTCAACCTCGGCCTCGCGGGGTTCGTGCTCGCCTCGATCGCGGCGCGGTTCGTGTTCCCCGCCATCTCGCTCGAGGGCCGGCAGATGTGGCTGTTGCGCTCGAGCCCGCTCGACTTGAGGGCCCTGTTGTGGTCGAAGTACTGGGTGGGCGCCGTGCCGCTGTTGATCCTCGCGCTCGTCATCACCGTACTCACCAACGTGCTGCTCCAGGCATCGGGCTTCATGATGGCGGTCAGCGTGGGCACGATCGTGCTCTTGACCATCGCCATCTGTGCGATGGCCCTGGCCTTCGGCGCCCTCTACCCCCAGTTCGAGACGGAGAACGCCGCGCAGATCCCCACCTCGTTCGGCGGCCTCGTGTTCATGATGACGACCATCGCACTCTTGGCACTCGTGATCGTGATCGAGGCGATACCGGTCTCCAGGTACCTGCGGGCCGCCTTCTTCGAGCAGGCGGTCGAGGTGAACGCAACGATGATCGGCGCGTTCGCGCTCGTGGCGGCGATCTGCCTCGGGGTGACTGCGATCAGCCTGAAGGTGGGGTTGAAGCGGATGGAGGGGTTTGAGTTTTAGGCGGACGGATAGGCGGATAGGCGGATAGACGGATGGATGGACGGACGGACCGTCGCCATGCCGTGATCTGGCAGGCACTCGTTGGCATCGCCGCGGTCGCCGTGTACGCCCTCACCGTCGGCCACGGCTTCGTCTACGACAGCCGGGTGGAGGTGGTGGCAAACGCGTACATCCGCTCGCTCGCGTACCTCCCTCAGGTCGTGACCAGCGACATGTGGGCCGGAAGCGGCGGCCAGACGTTCCTCTACCGCCCGCTTGCCATCCTCACGTATGCCCTCAACTATCAGGTTTCCGGTCTCGCCGCGTGGAGCTACCACCTCGTCAACGTGCTGTTGCACGCCGTGGTGACGGTGCTCGTCTTCCGCGTGGGAGTGAGCTGGCGGCTCCCCACGGCGGCGGCAGGCCTCGGCGCCCTGCTGTTCGCCGTGCACCCCGTGCACGTCGAGGTCACCGCCGCGGTGTTCGGCAGGAAGGACCTCCTCGCCGCCCTCTGCGTGCTCGCGATGGTGCTGTGGCACGGCCGAGCGCTCAGCCGTGGTGGGTGGCATGTCGTGCTCCCCGTGCTCGCGTTCGCCGGGGCGCTGCTGTCGAAGGAAGTCGGCGCGGTCGGCATCCTGCTGGTGGCGGCGCAGGATTGGCTCCTGCGTACGCCGGACGAGCGCCGCGCTATGCGTTCGGATCGACGAGCGGTCGGCCTGTATAGCGCCTACCTGCTCGCGCTCGCGGCGTACCTGCTGTTGCGGGTGAGTGTGGTGGGCGGGTTGGG
>JBDHDN010000012.1:0-19817 GCA_039591485.1 Gemmatimonadota bacterium | reverse complement strand
TGGGGCGGCGACGATCCGGTGGCGATGCTCAAGGCGGGGAACGACGTGCTCATGCCGGGCACCGCGGTGCAACTGGATGCCGTTCTCGAGGCCGCGGCAGACGGGACACTGAGCGAGGCGCAGCTGGACGAAAACGTCGCGCGGCTGCTGTGGGTGGTCCTCGAGACCCCGACGTTTCAGGGGTACGACTACTCGGACGAACCGGACCTCGCAGCCCACGCCGCGATCGCGCGCCGCGCCGCCGCCGAGAGCATGGTGCTGCTCGAGAACGACGGCGGGGCGCTCCCGCTCGCCTCGGGCGCCGGCGTCGCGCTGTTCGGCAACGCCGCGTACGACCTCATCGCGGGTGGAACCGGCAGCGGGGACGTCTTCAGTAAGCCGTACGTGATCTCGCTTGACGCAGGACTGGAGGAAGCTGGGTACGTCGTCGAGGCCCCGCTCGCCGATGTGTACCGCACCTACCTCGCCGAGTGGCGCGAAGAGCATCCGGCGCCGCCGTTACCGTTCTTCCCGGCGCCACCCCCGCCCGAGATGCCGATGGACGCCGATCGCATCGCGCCCCTGGCGCGTACGGCGGACGTGGCCGTCGTCACGCTTGGTCGCCAGGCGGGTGAGGGAAGCGATCGAGCCGTGGAAGACTTCACCCTCTCGGATGCGGAACGCACGCTGCTCGAGACGGTCTCCGCGGCGTTCCACGCGGCGGGCAAGCGGGTCGTCGTCGTGGTGAACGTGGCCGGTGTGATCGACGTGGCGAGCTGGCGTGACGACGTCGACGCGATCCTGCTCGCGTGGCAGCCGGGGCAGGAGGGCGGGCACGCCATCGCCGACGTCCTGAGCGGTGCGGTGAATCCCTCGGGCCGGCTCCCGATGACGATCCCGATGGCGTACGCCGACGTCCCATCCGCCGACAACTTCCCCGGGGAGGTCGTCCCGGGTGCGCAGGAGGCTGGCACGCCGGTCGTCAGCGGTGGGGGGACGCCGTCCAGGGTCACGTACGAGGAAGGGATCTACGTAGGGTATCGTTACTTCAGCACGTTCGGGGTCGAGCCCGCGTATCCGTTCGGCTACGGTCTCTCGTACACGAACTTCTCGTTCGACAATCTCCGACTGAGTGCGGATACGTTCGACCGCGAGATCACGGTGACCGTCCGGGTGACGAACACTGGTGAGCTGGCCGGCCGCGAGGTGGTGCAGCTCTACCTGAGCGCGCCGGACGGCGTGCTCGAGAAGCCGGAGCGGGAACTCCGCGCGTTCGCAAAGACGGGCGCGCTTCAGCCGGGAGCCTCGGAGACCGTCAGCTTCACCCTGACCGGAAGAGACCTCGCGTCGTTCGACACCGATCGTGCCGCGTGGATTGCGGAGTCGGGCACGTACGCGGTGAAGATCGGTGCGTCGGCTGCGGACACGCGGCTCGAGGGTGCGTTCACGCTGTCGGAGGAACTGCTCGTCGAACAGGCGCACAACGTCCTGACGCCGGAGGCCCCGACCGACGAGCTCTCGCGCCGGGGGTGAGCGGCAGCCACGTGTTTGAGTCCATAAGGGCACCGTGGCGTTCGGGATTCCCGTCCGTTGCGTTGTCTCGCCCGGTGATGGCCCGCACATTTGGGAAGTCGTCCGTGGCCGTCAGCGATAGGCCGCACGTCAGCCGTGGGGACAACTGCATCGCCCGCAAGGGGACACGATGGTTCGCAGACAGCGCGCCGCACTCGTGCTCTTCGGCCTCACGGGATGGCTGAGCTGCGACGGGGCCGTGGATCCCATACTCGGCCCCGCCGTCGAGTTGCACGTGAGTCCTGAGGGCGCGTCGATCTCCGGTGTGGGATCGACCGCCACGTTCAGCGTCGTGGCGCTCAACACCAGCGGCGACACGATCACCGCACCAGCCATCACCTGGTTCAGCCTCAATCCGCATGTTGCCACGGTTGACGGGCATGGCACGGCCACCGCCGTCGCCAGCGGGCAGGTGACCATCGCGGCTGAGGTGGATGGACGGGTTGGCTACGCATTGGTGACCGTGTCGACGCCGGAGGTAGGTCCGGTCACCTCGTGGACCGTCGAACTGCCTCCAGTAACCTCCCTTTCCGACATATGGGGTACGTCTTCGATTGATGTCTTCGCGGTGGGAGCAGAGGGCACGATCCTCCACTACGACGGCACCGAGTGGAGCGAGATGACGAGCGGGACAAGCGAGTCCCTCAATGGTGTGTCGGGTATGTCCTCTAGCGATGTCTACGCGGTGGGCAGTAATGGCACGATCCTTCACTACGACGGCACCGAGTGGAGTACGATGGCGAGCGGCAGTGCATCGGGACTCTCGGCGGTCTGGGCCATGTCATCGACCGATGTCTACGCGGTGGGCGGTAGTGGCACGATCCTGCACTACGACGGGAGTCAGTGGAACGCAATGGACGGTGGGACGGATGAGGGCCTTGTGGGAGTCTGGGGGACCTCGTTGGGCAACGTGTACGCTGTGGGATGGGGTGGCACGATCTTGCATTCTGATGGCACCGGTTGGAGTGCGATGGCCAGCGGGGTGACCTACGGTCTACTCGACATATGGGGTACGTCGTCGAATGATGTCTACGCCATTGGTCACACGGGAGTTCTGCATTACGACGGGGCAGATTGGGGGGCCATGGACGGCGGGCCAGGCGGGAGTGCCGTATGGGCCACGTCGCCATCGGACGTCTACGCCGTCGGAGGAGGGTACTGGTACAACGACATCAAGCGGTACGACGGGACGGTATGGACCACCATGCCGAGCTTGGCGACCGGAACACCGAAGTTCCTCGGTGGGGTGTGGGGTACCTCATCGAGTGACATCTACATAGTGGGCATGGAGAGCACGATCCTGCATTACAGCGGGACCGAGTGGCGGACGGTACACAACACGGCTGGCGCGTCTGACTTCTACGCAGTATGGGGCACGTCATCGAGCGACATCTATGCTGTTGGGAACTGGGGAGTGATCTCGCACTTCGATGGTGCCAACTGGAGCGGGATGCATACAAGGCCGGGGAACACCGTGCTCGCTATGTGGGGTTCATCGTCCAGTGATGTCTACGCCCTTGCGACCAATGGCAGGATCCAGCACTACGACGGAACCAGTTGGAGCATCCTGACCGACGCGGAGACGAGCCTCGAGGCTGTGTGGGGCACCTCACCCTTCGAGGTATACGCCGTCGGAGACTCCGGCACGATCTTGCACTACGACGGGACTGAGTGGGGCGAGATGGCTAGTGGAACAACGGAGTGCCTCCATGCTGTGTGGGGTACGTCATCGAGCGATGTCTATGCAACCGGCGACAACGGTACGATCCTGCACTACGACGGGGCCGGATGGAGCACAATGGCCAGCGGGACGGACGAGCGCCTCATGGGGGTATGGGGCACCTCACCGACCGACGTGTTCGCAGTGGGCTATTGGAATGGCGCGATCCTACACTATGACGGGTCCGCGTGGAGCAGTATGACAGGCGCGACGACCGATGGGCTGCATGCCGTGTGGGGTACCACCCCCACGGACGTCTACGCGCTTGGGCACGATGGCGTGATCCTGCACTACGACGGGACCGCGTGGAACGCCATGACGAGCGGAACCGACGAAGACCTCTTTGGCGTGTGGGGTACATCGAGCCACGTTTACGCAGTCGGGAGTCATGGCCTGGTCCTCAGGGGAACACGATGAGCCCGCGACAGCGCGTGGCGCTCCGGCATCCGCTCACCGCGTCAGGTGGAGATTGGCGAAGTCCATGAAGCGGTCCCAGTCATAATCGGTGACGTCGTGCTCGCCGGGGCGGATGTGGTACCCGATAGTGCTGAGGATCGGCTGCGAGAGGCCCGGCATGGAGTCCGCCGCGAGGGCGTCCGTGCCGAGCAGCCGGTAGACCGGAGCTGCGTGAAACGCGGCGAGGAACTCGCCGCGCGGGTCGGCCCACAGGTCGTCGGCCGCGCTCGCGACGTAGACGGGACGAGGCGCGATCAGCGCGAGGAGCATGTGCTGATCGACCGGCAATTCATTCTCCCGGTCGTTGTACTGCTCGAAGGTATCGCTAAACCAGTGCGGAAAGCTCGCGTTGATCCGGGCGACTGTCTCACCGAAGCGACGCCGGGAGAGTGCCGCGCCGCCGCAACCCGAGTTGTTGGAGAGCACGAGGGCAAATCGCTGGTCCTGCGCGCCCGCCCACAATGCCGCCTTGCCGAGTCGCGAGTGGCCCATCACGGCGACCCGCTCGTGATCGACGGCGCCGTCGGTCTCCAGATAGTCGAGGGCCCGGCTCAGCCCCCACGCCCACGCGCCAATGGAACCCCACTCGTCCGGCTTGGGCGCCGTCTGGCCCGCATCGTAGAACAGGGGATGGATGCCGTTGTGAAAGCCGTCGTCGAAGTCGGGGTCGAGGTCGCCGTAGTGGCCAATCGCCAGGGCGTAGCCCCGCGCCAGGATCCGCTCCAGCGGCCAGCGCGAACTGCTCACGCCGCGTGAGGCTTCCGTGGCGCGGTGGTCAATGATCCCCGCCTCCTCGTCGTCGCGCATCCACTGCCGCGACAGCGTGATGCCGGGGTCCCTATCGACGGAGTGGTTGCCGTTGAAGTTGAGCCCGAGGAATGCCGGCACCGGCCCGGATCGGTCGTTGGGGACGTAGAGCAGCAGATCCATTCGAGGGCCGTCATCGTCATCCCCGAAGTGGATCACGATCTCCTTGCGGATGGCTTTGCCGCCGAGCGCTGCTGAGTCGACGGAGCGGGTCTCGAAACGCAGCGCGACTGACCCGTCGGGCGTTCTGCCGTACATGTGCTGCTCGAACAGCCTGAGGATCTCACGCCGCCGGGCGCTCCATGCGTCGACAGTGGTGACCGGTGTTCCGTCGGCGAAGACGAGGGGATCGGGGAGCGTGTAGGCCGGCACCCGACTCTCGTCGTAGTTCACCGCCTGTTCCTGGCGGTCCGCGGCGCAGGCCGGCAGGACGCCCAGCAGCAACATGGCAATGAACTGCGGTGGCGCGGTCCGCATGGTCGGTCTCTCCCTCACGTCCGAGTGATCACTGCGACACGTCGATCACCGCCTGCATCGGCGTGTCCCGCGACGACGGGCCGACCGAGACCGTCCGCGCGCCGCCGGCTCTGACCCACTGGTCGGTCTCGACCGACCAGTACGAGAGCTGCCGCTCGCCGACGTGCACGGTCACTTGCCGGTGCTCACCAGGCTCGAGCGTAACGCGCTCAAATCCGACGAGCTGCTTTGGCGCCATCGCGACCGGGGCGTCGCCGGGCGGCCCGAGGTACACCTGCGGGACGGCATCGCCTGCCCTATCCCCGGTGTTCCGCACGGTGAATGTGACGTCGATCCCGTCACCGGCCTGCTCGACGGCGAGCCCGTCGTACGCGAACGTCGTGTACGAGAGGCCGTGGCCGAACGGGAACAGCGGCTCGATTCCCTGCTCGTCGTACCAGCGATAGCCGACGAAGATACCCTCGTCGTACCGCGCCCGGCCGTCGATGCCTGGATAGCGCGCCTCCGGCGTCGTCGGGGCGTCGGACTCCGCACGGGGGAACGTCACCGGGAGCTTGCCGCTGGGGTTGGCCTCGCCGAGCAACACGGCCGCGGCGGCCTCGCCACCCTCCTGCCCGGGATACCACATCTGGAGCACCGCCGCGGCACGATCGAGCCACGGCATGAGCACCACGCTGCCCGTCTGGAGCAGTACGATCGTGCGCCGATTGATCTCCCCGACGGCGGCGATCAGCTCGTCCTGTGCACCCGGGAGTGCCAGCGACGGACGGTCGCGGCCCTCGGTGCCCTCGTCGTATCCGATCACGACGGCCGCACGGGCCGACCGCGCGGCGGTCACGGCTTCCTCGATGAAGGCGGCACGCCGCGCAGGTGTCACCCAGGCGAGCCGAAGCTGCATCGGCGTACCGCCTCCACCCATCATGAACGCGAAGCGCGGGCCGCGGGTGGTCACGCTGATGGAGCGCGGCACGCCCGCCTCCATCTGCACCGTCGTTGTGGCGTTCTGGAGCCCGTCGGCCGTGGCGAGCAGGCTGGCGTTTCCGAAGAACGTGCCCGACGAGAGCACCTGTTCGCCGTCGAGCGAGAGCGTGGCCGTCCCGCCCTGCGCCTGGAGCTTGAGTTCGTAGTCGCCCGTCTCCGGTGCGACGAGCGTCCCGCTCCAGGTGAATTCCGACCCCGGGGGGAGCGCGTCGTCACCGGTGAAGTCGAGCACGGCGTCGACCTCCGGCGGGCGGGCGGCACCGCTGCGAGCCAGTCCGGTGCCGCCCACGTCACCTGTGGGCCTCAGCGCCGACGTCGGCACCGCTACCCCGTCCAGATCGATCCCGGCCACGTGGCGCACGTCGACCCCCTGGCCCGCGCGGCGCTGGAGCGCGTCCATGAGGCTCACCGTGCGCAAAGGCATCACGCGCGAGCTACCGCCGCCCCCGATGAGGGGGGTACGCGCCGTGGGGCCGATCACGACCACTGACGACAGATCGGCGGCGTCGATGGGAAGTGCACCGCGCTCGTTCTCGAGGAGCACCGCACCCGCGACCGCCACCTCGCGTGCCACCGCCTGACCGGCCTCGTGATCCATGGCGGGACGAGCGGCCGCGGGACCGTCCAGGAGCCCCATGCGGTCCATCTGGCTCAGGATGCGCCGCACCGCGCGATCGACCGCGTCCAACGGAACGCTTCCCGCGACCACCGAGTCCTTCAGCTCAGTCGTGAAGGGTGCCCCGCCGCCGAAGCCTCCGCCGCCGGGCATCTCCTGGTCCAACCCGCGCTCGAGCGAGCCGAGTGTGTGGTTGGCGAACCAATCGGTCATCACCCAGCCCTCGAAGCCGAACCGATCGCGCAGGACGTCGTTCAGCAGCTCCTCGCTGTCGCACGCATACACGCCGTTCACCCGGTTGTACGCGCACATGACGCTGCCGACGCCCGCATCGACTGCGGCTTCGAACCCTGGCAGGTAGATCTCATGCAGTGTACGCGCGTCCACGTCGGCGCTCGAGGTCCGGCGGTCACGCTCGTAGTTGTTTGCCACGTAGTGCTTGACCGAGGCGAGGAGCCCCTCACCTTCGATCCCGCGTACCTCTTCGGCGACCATGCGCCCGGCGAGCAGTGGATCCTCGCCGAACGTCTCGAAGTTCCGGCCGGCATGCGGCACGCGCGCGATGTTGACCATGGGCGAGAGCAACACGTCTTGCACCCGTGCCCGTCCTTCGCGCCCGATGATCTGGCCGAAGCGCCGGGCCAGGTCCGGATCGAAGCTCGCGGCGAGCGCCACCGGCGCAGGCAGCGCAGTCGCGGGGACGGAGGTCCGGATGCCCGCGGGGCCGTCAGTGAGCCGCAAGGGCGGCACGCCAAGGCGTGGAACACCGGGGACGTAACCGGCCTGGCCGCGATTCTCCGGATCGTTCGCACCGAATAGGAAGGAGAGTTTCTCGTCCAGCGTCATCGCTGCGAGAAGCGTGTCGAGGTCGACGGCTTCGTCACCGCTTATCGCGTCCTCGTGTACGACGACCATACCGGAGCTCGTGAGCTGCGCCGCCTGTCGTCCCGACAGCTGCCAGCTGCGGTCGAACCGTCCTTCGGTGACCGTGTAGCCGTAGGCGGCATCGAACAGCCAGTAGTCCTGGCGGCCGGTGAGCTGGAGTGCTGGGACCTGGCCGGCGAAGATCGCGGCACCACCCCGCGTCCGCCCGGTGTCCCACCACGCCCGTCCCTCGTTGACTAAGGCGTAGGTGGAGTCCAACGGGAAGACGTAGACGAGTCCGTGGTCGTCGATGGCATCCGGCTGGATGTGCATCGGCAGGCGCTCGGCGTGCTGCGCGAGCAGCGTGTTCGTCTCGGGCGTGCCGAACAGCACCAGGTTGGCGTCCGCCAGGTCGCTGGGCCGGACCTCCCGGTCAGCCATGACGCGGGGGAACACCATGATCCGGCCCATGAACCACCCACGGTACGTCGACCACTCGGCGGCGTGCTCCGCCTGCTCGCGACGAACGGTCAGCTCATCCGGCGATGGATCACCCGCGGTGCCGTACACGTAGACGTGGCGGTCGGCGAACGCCGCTGCCATCGGTCCTTCGAGACCCGGCCGCTTCGCCTCCGCGGTGCGCGCGTACGCCCCTTCCGTCCACGCGCCGCCGTGTCGAGCGAAGGAAACGGCGTCCGCTGCCCGAACGTCCAGTGTGGTGCCGTCGATCGTCAGCGTGACGCGCTGACCGGTGATGCGCGGATGGTTGGCCAGGTTGAGGGTGAAGCCGTCGAGGCCGTCCGTCGTCACGTCGAGCGTGTTGTCCGCCGTGAAGGCGGCGTCGATGCTCGCCGGTCGGCCCGGGAGCAGCGCATCGAGCGTGACCCAGTACGCCGAGTCGTATTCATAGCTGTCAGTCGCGAAGCGCACGCGGTCGGGGTAGGGGCTCCGCCGGAACTGGTCGAACCACGTGAAGATCTGGCCGTCGGCGTACGCGTTGACCCAGCTGTCGTGGCCGACGCCGGGGTACTCGGTGTATTCGACCTGGGTGCCACGCTGCTTAAGCCGCTCCACCCACGCGCGCGTCGCCTGCGCAGACACGGCCGGATCGGCATCGCCCTGATGGATGTGCACGGGGATGTTCAGCGCGTTCCCGACGAAGTGCTCCGTGCCGCTCGGCGGGGCGGGGCACACCGGCGCGATCGCAGCCCAGATGTCCGGCCGAGTGAGGCCGAGCCACATCGTCCCGCCTCCACCCATCGACAGCCCGGTGAGGTAGATCCTGTTCTCGTCGATCGAGAACCGCCGCTTGACGTCGGCGAGCACGTCCATCACGTCCTGTTCGGCGACGCCCTGGTACCCCATCGTGCCGCGCGCATACGGCGAGGCAACGATGTAGCCCACGTCCTCCCACTCGGGGAAGTACCGGCTCGCTTCGACGTCCGTTTCACCGTCGGCGTTGCTCTTGCCAAACACCCGTCGGAGGTTGAGCCGGTGGTTGGACCCTGCGCCGTGCAGGCTGATGACGAGCGGGTACGCCTTGGCCGGGTCGTACTGCGGTGGCAGGTAGAGCGCGTAAGGCTGCTCGGTGTCGTCGATGCCGGAGAAGATCGTGAGCACCTGCGGTCCGGGGTCGAGCCGCTGAGCGGTTGCGGTGGGTGCCATCGCGATGCACGCCATGAGCGCGATCGCGCCGAAGGGGCGGACGGAAGGTGTCATCGGGGAGATCCTGATGAATCGGTGGGCGGTTCGCGCCGTGTCGTTCTCGCGGGCGGCACGCAGATGCGATGGAGCGCGTCGAGTATCCTCTCGCACACCGGCGATAGTAACGCCAATGCCGTGGGGTGACAAACCGCGCGTTCCATCAACCATCTTCCCGTCGTCTTGGTGCTCATTGCTAGATCCGCCGTGCCGATTTCGAGGGCGCGGCGGGGATAATTCAGGGGCTCGCAGCCTTTCCTCACCACGTTTCGGGGTTGTCCGCGCCGCACCGGTCCGACTAGCATGGCCGTGGTGGCGTATCGCTGCATGGCACTGCCCTGGCGTGCCAGGTGCCTCACACGCACCTTCTGCATTCGCGGATGCAACCACCCTCTCCGTCCATCGCCCGCGTGCGCGCCTCCCGGCTCCCGCGTCCTTCCCTCTTCGTCCCCGGGATGCTCGTCGCGGCCACGGGCGTCGGCGCTGGCGATCTGCTCACGGCGTCCCTCGCGGGCTCCCGGTTCGGCCTCACGCTGCTCTGGGCCGCGTGGGTGGGAGCTGTGCTGAAGTGGTTCCTCAACGAAGGCATCGCACGCTGGCAGATGGCGACGGGAATGACACTACTCGAGGGCTGGATCACCCGGCTCGGCGCCTGGGTGCGCTGGGTGTTCGGTGCCTACCTGATCGCCTGGGCCGTCTTCACCGGAGGCGCGCTCGCGAGCGCCTGCGGGGTGGCCGGGACCGGTTTGCTGCCGCTAGGGGACTCGGGTACCTCGAAGATCGTGTGGGGCGTGGTTCACTCGCTGCTCGGTCTGCTGATCGTCTGGCGCGGCGGCTTCCGGACCTTCCAGCGGTTCATGGCCGTGTGTACGGGCCTGATGTTCGCCTCCGTAGTCTTCACGGCCGTGCTCCTGCGGCCCGATCTCGGTGCGATGCTGCCGAGTCTGACCATCCCGTCCATCCCGTCATCGCCGGCGGGGACGGCATACACCCTTGGCGTGCTGGGCGGCGTGGGCGGGACGGTCACACTGCTCTCCTACGGCTATTGGATCCGCGAAGGCGGCCGCGCCGGCGTGACGGGAGTAGCCCAAAGCCGCATCGACCTCGCCGCGGGCTACGCCATGACCGCGATCTTCGGGCTCGCAATGATCGTCGTTGGGTCGCGGGTAGCGTTGCGACAAGGGCCGACCGCGGCGCTCGAGCTCGCGGGTCAGCTGGCGATCGCCCTCGGCCCCGCCGGCAAGTGGATCTTCCTCGTGGGTTTCTGGGCGGCGGTGTTCTCGAGTCTGCTGGGCGTATGGCAGAGCGCGCCCTACCTCTTCGCGGACCTCGTGACGCCCGGCGGTAGCGCCACAGCACAACAGGATGGCGTCGCGCGGCCTGCCTATCGCGGATTCCTGCTCTTCATCGCCACGATCCCGCTCGTGCTGCTCTGGACGACGCTCGAGCGGGCACAACTGCTCTACGCCGTCTTTGGGTCGCTGTTCATGCCCCTGCTCGCGCTCACCCTGCTCGTCATGAACAACCGGACTGCGTGGGTGGGACGCGCGTTCCGAACGGGCTGGGTGACGAACGTGGTACTCGTCCTGACGCTCGGCCTGTTCGCGTGGATCGGCGGAGGCGAGCTGCTCACGGCGCTGCGCGCATTGATCTGATTACCGTTGGTGGTGCGGACGGACAGGCTGCACGAGGCGGGAGCACCGCTTCTCGCGGTCTCGGCAGGTGCACTCTAGGTCCACGGTGCCTTCCCCGCTCTCGGAGGCTACGGACCAGCCGAGACGCTGAGTGGCGGTCGAGCTCCGCTGAAACTCCGGCTGTTGGAGGTTACAGGCGATGCAATTGAGATTCCGCTGTGCCCAAGCCACTCGCGCACTTGCGCTGATTGCCGTGCTGCCCTGGACACACATCGGTTGCCAGGAGCCGCCGACCGACGAGCGCCCGCCGAACATCATCTACATCATGGCCGATGACCTGGGGTACGGTGACCTGGGGAGCTACGGTCAGCAGCAGATCCAGACGCCGCACCTGGACCGCCTGGCGGACGAGGGCCTGCGGTTCACCGATCACTATGCGGGGAGCACGGTGTGCCGGCCGTCACGACTCGTCCTCTGGACCGGCTACCACACGGGCCACACGCCAATTGCCTCCAATGCCGACTACGTCTTTCGGCCCGAAGATGTCACTGTGGCCGAGGTACTCCGGCAGCATGGCTACGCGACCGGCGGGGTGGGCAAGTGGGCCATGGGTGACACCGGCAACACCGGCCATCCGAATCGCAACGGGTTCGACTTCTGGATGGGGTACCTGAACCAGAGCGACGCTCACAACTACTACCCGACCCACCTGTGGCGGAACGGCGAGACCGTCCCGCTCGAGGGGAATGTCCTGAGCGAGCATCCCGACGCCCGTGGCCGGGTCGCCGTGGAGCGGGTGACCTATTCACACGACGTGATGACAGACGCGGCGCTCGACTTCATCCGTGCGCACGCCCATGAGCCGTTCCTCTTACATGTCCATTGGACCATCCCCCACGCCAACAACGAGGGTGGGTACGTCACCGGTGACGGGATGGAGGTGCCGGACTACGGCATCTACGAGGATCGGCCGTGGCCTGCGATCGAAAAGGGCCATGCCGCAATGATCACGCGGATGGATCGCGACGTCGGGCGCCTCGTGGCATTGCTGGAGGAACTGAACATCGAGCGCCACACGGTGGTCTTCTTCACTTCGGACAACGGCCCGCACGCCGAGGGCGGTCACGATCACGCATTCTTCGACTCGAATGGACCGCTGCGCGGATACAAGCGCGATCTGTACGAAGGCGGGATTCGGGTGCCGATGGTCGTGCGGTGGCCCGGGCGCATCGCGGCCGGCTCCACAACCGACCACCCATCGGCGTTCTGGGACTACTTCCCGACGGCGGTGGCGTTGGCGGGAGCCGAAGCGCCGGCGGGCCTCGACGGGATCTCGTACGTCCCGACGCTGCTCGGCGAGGCGCAGCCGCAACGCGAGTACCTGTTCTGGACGTTCGGGCGAGGAGCCCGGGCCACGGTCGCGGTGCGATCTGGCAAGTGGAAGGCCGTGCGTCAGGGGATCGCGGATCCGGTCGAGCTCTACGATCTCTCACTCGATATCGGTGAAGCAAGCGATGTGGCAGCGGAGAACCCCGACGTGGTGGCACGCCTGACCGCGATCATGGAGGAGGCCGCCAGATAGTTGGCGCCATCCTCTCACTCCTGCCCTCGGCGCAACCTGCGGATCACGTTCATCAGCGCCCGCCCGTCGTGATACGCACCCTTCCAGATGCCGCCCTTGTCACGCTCGGCGGCACCGGGATCGGTGTCGGTGCCGGCCACGTACCAGCCGCCCCGTTCGTGATCGATCAGGTGCGCCTCGATGTACGACCACTGCCGCAGGAACTTCTTGTGATAGGCCAGCGGGTCGCCAGGGTAGAGATCGCCGAACAGGAGGAGCGAGTTGAGCCCCTCCGCCTGCGTCCACCAGTTCTTGCCGTCCTCGGTGATCGCCACCGTCGTCAGACCCTCGTCGTATTCTCCCGCGTCGTAGAACCCGCCGAGGCTGTCGTCCCATCCCCAAAGAAGCGCGTGATCGACCATCGCCTTGCCGCGTGCAAGGGTCGCGGACGGGTCGATGCCCAGCACCACAGCCGCCTCGAGCATGAGGAAGGCCGTCTCGACGTCGTGCCCGAACGACACGTGATCCATCGGCCCGCCCCGCACGGGGGTCCCGGTCGAATCGAGCGGGAGATACGGACGCCAATCGGCGTGGGAGAACAGTGTGAGGTATGCCTTGTCTCCCGCGATCGTGTCGCGGATGATGTCGAGCAGCTCGCCCAGCCGGGCACCCAGCAGCGAGTCAGGCCAGACCCGATAGAGCTCGGTGAACGCCTCGAGCAGGTGGATTGAGGAGTTCTGATCTTTGGGGGGTGGCCCTCCCGCCTGCGGTGGTAGTGGCGTGCCGTCGCGCCGGAGGTTCTGAAGGTAGCCGCCGTGCGCGGGATCATGCGCGTGGGCATCCACCCAGTGAAACGCCTGCCGAGCGAGCCCGAGCGCCTCCTCGTCTCCTGAGGCCGAGTGGTAGGCGGCAAGCGCGTAGATGCCGAATGCCTGGCCGTACGCCTGTTTCTGGGGATTCCCGGGATCTTCGATCAGCGGCGTGCCGTCTCTCGAGACCCTCCAATAGAACCCGCCGTACTCTGCGTCCCACATCGCGTCGCGCAGGAAGCGGAATCCCTGAGCCGCCATCGCGAGGTACGCCGTGTCCTCGGGGAAGAACTTCGCCGCCTTGGCGGCGGTCCACACGTGGCGCGCCTGGGTGACGATCATCTTGGTCTGATCGGAGGATGGCGCCCAGTTCGCATCCCACTGTGTGCGATAGCCGCCGAACGCCGTGTCCACGACGCGCGGATACCACGCAGCCAGCACGTTCTCTCGGAGCGAGGCTTCGATCTCGTCCGCGAGCGCATGCCGCGCCTCAGCGGTGCCGAGCGGCCCCGGGTCACGCATGGGTTGAGATGCGCTGCAGGAAGAGAGTACCAGTGCAAACATGAGAGAGGCGGTGAGACGGAGGGTGGATGTCGTGCACACGGTAGCTCGCTGCGAGAGGTGTCGGTGGGTGATGGAGCTGTGTGGCTGTCGCTGCGCGTTTGCTTCAGCCGACCGATAGGATGCGGCAGATGTCCCGGAAGGCGTGCGCCGCGCGCCGCTGGCTAGCCGTTCGCCGATGGGCTGTCCTTGGCATCCCAGTCGAAGAACATCCCCCGGGTGGCGAACAGTATTCCCTCCGTCTGATGCCCGCAGCTGCACTCGTAGTGCTCGTATCCGAACGTCTTGAAGGCCACGCCCTGAAAGGCACTCTCCTTCCAGACTTCTTTGCGAACCATCGGTGACGCGCACTGCGGGCAGTTCATGATCGCTGTCCTTTCGAGGACCTATACCACACTAGAATAGCGCCGAGGCGACGCATGCTCCAAGAGGACCCCATTGCAGCAGGTCTATCTCCGTCGCGGCTCTCGCATGCTAACCCGACCACCGCAGTGCGGAATCCGTTTGCGCCAGGTACCGGAATGTCCCATGTTGGGGCAGCGTGCCACCCGCTGCCGACTGCGGCGGTCTCCCGTTGCCAGAGCGAGCGCCTCACCCACGACGCCCCACCGACACACGTGACCGCCAGGTTGCAGACGTGGTTGTGGTGATCTCACTGTGACGGGGAGGGGACTTCATGAAACGCTTTTCACTGTACCTCCTGCTGGCCGCCGCTGTTGTGGCGTGCCATGAGAATGCTCCGACGGTTCCGACCGAGGTGCCTGTGCTTGCCACCGTCGGGGGCCATCCCACGTATGTGGTGAGCGGCGCTGGATCCGTCGTGCGCGAGGACATCGAGGGCTCGCCCCGCGAGATCTACGGCTTCCAGGCGCAGGTGGACGCCGACGGCAACGCGTGGGGTGAAGCTGAGGTGCATTTTCCGAGCGACGCTGTGAAAATGCACATCGCCATTGAGTGCCTGGTGGTCGAGCGCAACTCGGCGTGGATGTCGGGGCCGGTCACGCGGTCCGACGATCCGCTCACGCCAATCGGCCGAGTCTTCCTTTGGCGGGTCCAGGACAACGGCGAAGGGCAGGGCGCTCCACCGGACAGGATCAGCAACTTCATCTTCAGTGCTCCGGACGACCTCCCGCCCGACATCTGCACGCAGCAGTGGGGGGTGGCGACCGTCCCGTGGGACAATGGAGGCGTGCAGATTCTTACGCCGGGTGCCCCGGGGCTCGCCGATCTGGTCGGGACGTGGGATGCAACCCTCTACTACTACTACAGCCTGCCGGACCTCGAGGACACGCTGGACGTGCTCGCGGACGGGCGAGAGTTTCGCTGGACGGTGGCGCCGAGCGGCCGGTACTCGATGGTGTGGTGGGCCCCGGACATCATCTTCGAGAACGTGGCCGGTGCGGTGGACGTGGTGAACCGCCAGATGATCCAAACCATCGACGGCAACCCGACGCGGATCGTGCTGGACGACCTGCGCATCACCGGCAGCACGGTTTCCGCGAGCGGCGACTTCGAGTTCGGAACCGACTGGGATGGAGATGGCGAGGAAGATCCCTCGCACGTGGTCCTAGAGATGCGGAAGAAACGCACCGGGCTGCTGATCGACGACCTCGCCGGTGCGTGGGACGCGACGGTGTGGCGCTACACGAGCACCGCCGACGCGAGCGTCACCGTGGACGCGGTGGAAAATCTCGGTTACTCGATCACGCTGACCGTGCGGCTCGACAGCAGGTTTTTCTTCGTGGTCGAGCCCATCGGCTGGACCAGCACGACGGACGTGCTGCTGCTCGACGGCAACCAGATGCTGACCCGGAACGGCGACGACTCGCAGGCGTTCGTCTTCACCTTCGAAGGCGACACCTGGTCGTTCTCGGGCGCCGAGAGCTACGACTTCGACGGGGACGGGATGCAGGACCCGGCGGTGCTGGAGGTCGTGCTCGTGCGGCCGTGACGGCCGGCAGCACTCCCGCCGTCGCGTCGTCCGTCCGCTACCGCTCGGCGCATGCCCCGCGCCGGGCGGTGGCGTGTTCGTGCAGTACCGACGGGAACCTCCCCGCACTGACTGAGGGGTGGCGCGGCGCAGTCTGCGCGCACGGTCGCGATCAGCGGCTATCCGCTGGCGAGGTCGCCGTGGCAGGATGGCACCGGTGTCGCGCGTGGCAGAACCCCAGGTTTTCGTGCCCCAGGGGCAGCGGCTTGTGACACCCCGCCGCTTCTCCCATCTTGGAGCGCATGACCGAAGTCGTTGCTCGACTTTCTGCCGCCCTGGCCGATCGCTACGTCATCGAGAGGGAACTCGGTCGTGGCGGGATGGCGACGGTCTACCTCGCCCGCGATTTGAAGCACGATCGCCTGGTGGCACTCAAGGTGCTCGCCCCCGAACTCGCTGCCACGGTGGGGCACGAGCGCTTCCTGCGCGAGATCGCGATTGCGGCCAAGCTGCACCACCCGAACATCCTGGGCCTGCTCGACTCCGGCGACGCTGAGGGGCTGCTGTTCTATGTGATGCCCTACGTTGAGGGGGAATCGCTAGGCGATCGCCTCGAGCGTGAGCAGCAGCTCCCGCTCGATGAGGCACTCCGGATCACCCGAGACGTAGCGAGCGCGCTGAGCCACGCGCACAGCCTCGGCATCGTCCACCGGGACATCAAGCCGGACAACATCCTGCTCGCGGGTCACCACACGGTCGTGGCGGATTTCGGGATCGCCAAGGCGTTCACGGACGCGGGTGGGGAGACCCTTACCGAAACCGGTCTCGCGGTGGGGACGCCGGCATACATGAGCCCGGAACAGGCGGCAGGTCGCAGGGGCATCGATGCCCGGACGGACATCTACAGTCTGGGGTGCGTGTTCTACCACATGGTCGTGGGCGAGCCACCGTTCACTGGACCGAGTGCGCAAGCAGTGCTTGCCCGCCACGCAATCGACCCGGTCTCGCCGATGTCCACCGTGCGATCGACCGTGTCACCCGGGATCGACCAGGCGGTGATGAAGGCGATGGCCAAGGTGCCGGCGGATCGCTACATGACCGCCCACCAGTTTGCGGAGGAGGTGGCACGCGCTGGAGCGAGAGACGGGCCCGCGCGGGGTCCGTACCGTAGATGGGCGTTGACGAGCGCCGCCGTGCTGCTGCTGGTAAGTGTCGGGTGGTGGGCGACGATGCAGCGCGCCGACGTTCGGATCGAGCGTCTGGCCGTGCTGCCGCCCGTTGAGCTCGCTGCCAACCCCGAACAAGCACCCGTCGTGCAAGGCATGTACAATGCGCTGCTCACCGAGCTGGGACAAGCAGGGGTGCGGGTGATCGGCAGCCTGCAGTCGATGATGCGATATCAGAGCGCCGACATGACGGCGGCGGAGATCGCCGCAGAGCTCGGGGTCGACGCGATCATCGAGTCCTCGGTGTTTTGGGTGGGCGACAGTGTGGGCATCGGCGTCCGGTTGATCGACGGCCGCACGGAGGAATCGCTTTGGTCCCAGTCGTACGATGCGGATGCCCACAACGTGGTCGGCTTGTACCGTGAGGTGACGCGGGCGATCGCGGGAGAGATCCAGCTCGCGCTGAGCCCTGTCGCGGCAGCACGCCTCGTCGGCGCCGCACCGGTCGATCCCGCCGCCCACGAGGCATACCTCCAGGGGCGGTTCTACTCGGGGAAGCTCACCTTCAGCGATCTCGAAACGGCCATCGACTATTTCAACCTGGCGCTCGAGAAGGACTCGGCCTACGCGCCGGCATATGCGGGCCTGTCGTGGGCCTGGGTCGCGAAGCAACAGATGGGATACGTGCCTCCAGCGGAAGCCACGCCGATCGCGGTGCAGGCTGCGGAGCGGGCGCTGGCACTCGACAGCCTCCTGCCGGAAGCGCATCACGCCTACGCCACCGCGAAGGGGTGGGCCGGGTGGGACTGGGAGCTTGCGGAGCGCGAGCTGCGGCGCGCGATCGTCCTGAACCCCTCGTACGGGGACGCACGAGCGGACTACTCGCATCTCCTGCTGGTACTCAGGCGGTTCGACGAGGCGGCGGCGCAGGGTGACAGCGCGCTGGTAGCGGATCCCTTCAATATCAAGTACCTCGGGTTCCGCGCCGTCGTCTACTTCCACATGCAAGCGTACGATGAAGGGTTCGCCGCGCTGGAGAAGGTACTGCGGGCGGTGCCGAATCACCCGGTTGCGAAGACCATCATGGCGGACGTGTACCATGAGCTCGGGCAGTACGAGGACGCGATGCGACACGTCACGGACGCCTACGCGCTCTCCGGCATTCCGGGATTGGCGGATAGCCTACGGGAGGACTATGCGATCGGCGGCTACCGCGCAGCCATGAGGGCGGCCGGCGATCGTCTCGCACGGATGGCCCAATCGCGGTTCATCCCGCCGATCATGGTCGCGACCTTCTATGCGTACGCCGGCGAGCGGGATCCCACGCTCTCGTGGCTCGAAGTGGGGCTGGCCGAGCGGGAGCCGAATCTACCCTACATCGGCGCCACACCGTCTCCCGGGATCTGGGAGTTCATCCACGACGATCCGCGCTTCGAGGCCATTCTGCAGGCCATGAGGCTTCCCTGGGCACAGGACCAGTAAGCCTCATCCGAGAGCTGACCAGTGCGGTGAGGTTCGGCACTGCGCTCGACGGAATCGACGACGCACCCCGTCCGCACGGCTCGGATGCGACCGCCGTTCCTCAGGGGGTACCGCCGCTTCATCCGGGATCCAGGGTGCTGCGTCCTACGCGCCTACTGGATCGCGGCCAGCACCGTCCCGAGGAACTCCGCCATCGCCCGGCCATCGATCCAGCGGGCGACGACCACCAGGTCGTGCTCCGGGTCGCAGTAGATCATGTTTGTGCCGCTGCCGAGGTGCGCCCAAGCAGACTCCGGCGCGCTCGGTACTGCCCGACGCTCGGTGTTGAGGTAGAAGTTCATGTACCCGTAGCCGGGGTTGGGATCGCTCCCCGTGGTGGCGTGCTCCCACCACTCCACGGGTAGCAGTTGTTGGTCGCCCCATCGGTAGCGGCGCGTGGTGAGCACACCGAACCGCGCCTGGTCGTACGCACTTATGAACATCCCCCCACCCCAGTGGCCGCCGCCACTCGGCACCTGCACCCTGAGGCCGTCGAGCAGGATCCACGAGTTCTCGTACCCGTGCCACCGCCAGGTGGACGACGCGCCGATCGGGCGCATGATCTTCTCCAGCAGCACCTCCTGAAGCGGTTCCCGCCACACCAGCGTGGCCGCGAGCGCCAGGAGGTTCACCCGGGTGTCGTTGTACTCGTAGGCGCTGCCCGGCGCGGCGCGCTCGCGGGTGAGCCACTCGTTCGGATCGTCGGACGGACGGTCCGACCAGTCGGGCTTTCCCCAGAGCGTCCCCGCCCAGTCGCTCGTTTGTCGCAGCAGCTGGTTCCACGTGATCTGTCGGTTGTGCGCGGACTCGAAGAGGGACACGGGACGCTGCGCGCCGAACCCGCTGCCGGACTCGCTGCCCGGCTCGCCGTCACCTGGCGGCAAGAGGATCGGTGGCAGGTACGGTCCGACCTGGTCGTTCACGCTCCCGATCAGCCCCTCGGCCGACGCAAGCCCCACGACGGTGGACAGGAAGCTCTTGGTCACGCTGAACGTCATGTCCACCCGCGCCGGCTCGCCCCACTCGGCCACGATGTAGCCGTCCTTCACGATGATCCCCGTCTGGGCCCCCCGGGGCTTGATCGGCCCGATGGCCTCGCCGAACGGCTCCCGCGCGAACGAGCGGTAGTGGGATTCGAGCAAATCGCGCGGGCTCGATGACTCGTTTGCCTGCGCGAACTCGATGGCCGCCTGGATCTGCACGGGATCGAGCCCCAGCTCCTCAGGGGTACGGTGCTCCCAGGTCCCGGCCGGCGGGACGTATTGCGCCGACGCGATGGCCGGGAACAGGAACCACCAGACGACGGTGGCTGCGCAGGCTCGGGCCAGCGACTCGTGCAGTGACGGTTGCTTGATCGGTGTCCGTGCCATGATATGCCCCTCCTGAATGGACACGCCAAACCGTGCGACACATTGGGGCGAGCCGACTCCCGTGGCAAGGACAGAACTGGTCGGGATTGTCC
>JBDHDN010000011.1:0-19977 GCA_039591485.1 Gemmatimonadota bacterium | reverse complement strand
CGAGCTCGGTGGCCGCTTGGGCGAGCTGGAACTGCACGGCTTGGAAGCTGCCGATCGGCTTGCCGAACTGCTCCCGCTCCATGACGTACGTGCGCGTCGCGTCGAGCGCCCCGCGCGCCACCCCAATCATCTGGGCGCCGATCCCGATCCGGCCGACGTTGAGCGTCTCGATCGCGACCTTGTAGCCCTGGCCGACCTCACCCAGCACGTTGCCGCCCGGCACGCGGCAGTTCTCGAGGATGAGCTCTGTCGTGCTCGACGCACGGATGCCAAGCTTATCTTCCTTCTTGCCGACGGTGAAGCCCTCGAAGTCCTTCTCCACAATGAACGTGGTGATGCCCTTGTGGCCCTTCGACGGATCGACCGTGGCGAAGATCACGAAGATCTCAGCCTCGCCGCCGTTGGTGATCCACAGCTTGGTGCCGTTCAGGATCCAGTCGTCCTTATCAGGCTCGGCGCGGCACGCCAGCGCGAACGCATCCGAGCCCGACCCGGCCTCGGACAGCGCGTAGGCACCCACCGTACCCTCGGCGAGTTGTGGCAGGTACTTCTGCTTCAGCTGGTCGCTGCCCCAGTCGAGGAACGGTACGTTGACCAGCGTGTTCTGCACGTCCACGAGCACCGAGGTCGATGCGTCCACCGCGGACAGCTCCTCGACCGCCAGCATCCCCATGAAGAACGAGCCCCCGGCACCGCCTAGCTCCATCGGGATGTCGATCCCCATGAGGCCAAGCTCGGCGAACTTCGGGATCAGCGACGTGTCGTACTTCGCCTCTCTTTCCATTGCCTCGACCCGCGGCTTGACTTCCGCCTCCGCGAACTCCCGCACGGCATCGCGGAACATCGCCTCATCTTCAGACAGCGTCGTCAGCGGTACTCCCGCCCTTGTCTCGCTCATCGCCTCACCCCTTCCCTATCGGACCCGCACTCAGTCCCAGTCGTGATCGTCCTCGTCGCCGAAGCCGGCCGCGTCGCGCTTGAAGAACGCTGCCTCCAGCGCGTACGGCTCCACCAGCCCACTCACCCGCGCCAACTCCTGCTTGTCCATCGGCTGGAAGTCCCGCGCGATCTGCACGTTCTCCTCGAGCTGGGCCACGTCGTCACAGCCAACGATCACCGTGCTCACCGGATGTGTCAGCACCCAGCGCATGGTGTCCGCCATCGAGGTGATGCCACCCTCCCGGAACACCCGGCCACGCCCGGGAATCTTCATCCCGATGATGCCCATGCGCTTCTCGTTCGCGGTCGCCAGCAACTGCGTGGTGAACGGCAGGTGGTACGGGTCCGCCGGATTGAGCGCCATCAGAATGGTGTCGAAGTCGTACCGCGTGATCCCGTCGTGGAGAACCGCGGGATCGTAGTGCCCGGTGATACCGAGGAACCGTACCGTACCCTCGCTGCGCGCCTGCTCCAGTGCCTCGATCGCGCCGTCCGGACCAAAGATCTGATCAAGCTGCTCGGTGCGGCTGATGTTGTGCAGCTGCCAGAGGTCGAGATGATCGGTCTGCAGTGACTCGAGGCTCTCCTCGAGCAGTCTCAGTGAGCCGTCCCGCGTGCGGTTGTGGGTCTTGGTGGCGAGGAACACCTCATTGCGGCGGGTCGCCATGACCTCGCCGATGTACTTCTGGCTGATCCCGCGCCCGTACGCCGCGGCGGTATCGATGTAATTCACGCCCAGGTCGATGGCCCGATCGATGATGGCGAGCGACTCGTCGCGGGTGCCGTCCTGCTCGATCGTGGCCTGTCCGCCCAGGCTGAACAGCCGCACCCGATGATTGGTCAGGCCAAGGTCACGCTCCGGCATGGGTGGCAGCGGGCTCAGCGGCTGGTCGCGGCAGACAAACGCTGCCGACGCACCTGCGGCACCGAGCTTCACGAAGTCTCGGCGGGAGAAGTCCTGGGGAGTCATGCGTCCTCCGGGGCTAGAGACGACACGGCGCGAGGCCCCTCGATGCCGGGAGGAGCAGGAGGGAAGTCGATCCTAAGATGTACTCGAGGGACCGGTGGGTCCAATATCGAATGTCGACTGGGGGAATGACGAATGTCGCGGCTGACGTCGTCCCTCACTTCGTGATTCGATATTCCCCCAGTCGGTATTCGGTATTCGTCAGCTCCCGACGGCTGCACCGTGCCACTGCTCGACCAGCTCGTCCACCGATGCGAACTGGCGGTCGGGGTCGGTCGCGTACCACGCCTTGAAGTACTCGAGACCCTGTGCGTGGGCCTCATCGGTGAAGGCCTGGAGCGCATCGACGACCCATACCAGATCGTAGCCACGCTGAAAGGCATCACCCGACGTGTGACGGGCACAGCAATCGGTATGGAGACCTGTGATGTAGAGCCGCTCGATGCCGCGGGCACGCAGCTGCTCGTCGATGTCGGTCTCGGTGAAGGGGCTGTACGTCCGCTTCTCGATGACGAGGTCACCGGCCTTGGGCGCCACCGACTCGACGATCGCGGCCTGGTGTGTGCCCTTCATCGCGTGCGGCGGCCACTTGTGGAGTTCGACATCCTCTGGCGTATGCGCGTCGGTCGCGTACACCACGGTGACGCCCGCCTTCCGAGCGGCGTCGAGCAGGCGGGCGAGTCCCGGGAGAATCGCCTGAGCCTTCTGCTGGTACTCCGGTCCGCCCGCGTCGGCGATCACGCCGCCGGCGTAGACGAAGTCGTTGGCCAGGTCGATCACGACCACGGCACTCTTGCGGTTGTCGCTTGATGAGTGTGTCATCTGCTGCACCCATTGTTTGGGAGGCGACACCGCCGGGGGGCCGATTGGGCAACGCCTTGGCCCGCGGTAGGTCGCGGGCCGCTCCCGGCAGCGGAACTTCAGTGCGGGGGGAAGATAGTCGGAGCGGCTTGAATATCCAATATCGACTGGGGGAATACCGAACGTCGAAGTAACGCACCTTGGACATCCTTCCTTCCCCAAGTCGATATTGGACCTTCAGGTTCTGCGCGGGCAGTCGTCCCACGCTCACGGTGCCCGTCTCACCACGGAGTTCTCCGATGCATCCTGCACCGCTTCCTCCGCTCCGCTATCTCTCCCGTCGCGACATCGAATCACTGGGTATCACCATGGCCGAAATCGTGGCCATCGTCGAGGACGTGTTCCGCGAGAAGGGCGCGGGGCGCGCGCAGATGCCGCCCAAGATCGACCTCCACCCGTCGGGCGACGGATTCATCCACGCGATGCCGGGCTTCCTCCCGGCACGCGGGGCCGCGGGAATGAAGTGGATTTCCGGATTCCCGGTGAACCGGGAGCACGGCCTGCCCTACATCTCGGGACTCATCGTGCTCAACGATCCGGAGACCGGTCTGCCCGTCGCCGTCATGGATGCCACCTGGATCACCGCGATGCGGACGGGAGCTGCGACCGCGGTGGCGGCGAAGTACCTCGCGCGGCGCGACAGTCGCTCCGTGGGGATCGTCGCCTGCGGCGTGCAAGGGCGGAGCAATCTGGAGGCGCTCACGTGCGTCTTCGATCTCCAGCGCGTTATCGCATTCGACATGCGACTGGACGCGGCGCGCGCATTCGCCGACGATGCCAGCGCGCGGTTCGGGCTCGAGGGGACGGTTGCAGCCGACGTGCGCGATGCCGTCGCCGCCGACATCGTCGTGACGAGCGGCCCGATCCGGCGTACGCCGAGCCCGACCATCCCCGCCGGCTGGCTCGCACCGGGCGCGTTTGCGTGTCCGCTCGACTTCGACTCCTACTGGCGTGGGGACGCACTGGCCGAGGCCCACAAGCTCGCCACGGACGACGTGCCGCAGATGGCGCACTTCCGCCACCTCGGCTTCTTCCGCGACACCCCGGTTCCGTACGCTGACCTCGGCGAGATCGTGGCGGGCACGAAGCCGGGACGCGAGTCCGACGACGAGATCACGATCTCCATGAACCTCGGCCTTGCGTTGGAGGACGTGGCCGTCGGCGTGGCAGTGCTGGCGCGGGCGAAGGAGCGGGGGGTGGGGAAAGAACTGGAGGTTTGATGTGATTGAAGATCGAGTATCGACTGGAGGAATGCTGAATGGCGAAGCGCCCACCAATGACCACTTCGGTATTCAGCATTCCCTTCAGTCGATATTCGCTACTTCTGCGATACTTCCGCCTCTCCTGACGCCCCCCTCACATACCGATCCAGCCACGTCTCCATCTCCCACAGCATGTGGAGAATGGACTCGCGGCTCCGGTAACCGTGGCTCTCGTGCGGGAGCATCACCAATCGTGCGGTCTTGCCCAGTCCCTTGAGCGCGTGGTAGTAGCGCTCACTCTGGACGGGGAACGTGCCCGAGTTGTTGTCGGCCTCGCCGTGAATCAGCAAGATCGGCTCGTCGATCTTGTTTGTGTTCATGAACGGTGACATCCGGAAGTACACCTCCGGTGCCTCCCAGAACGTCCGCTCCTCGGCCTGGAAGCCGAACGGCGTGAGCGAGCGGTTGTACGCACCCGAGCGGGCGATGCCGGCGGCGTACGCATCGGACCATGTGAGCACGTTCGCGGTCATGAACGCACCGTAGGAGTGCCCGCCGATGCCCGCGCGCCCCGGCTCGGCGACACCGCGGCGCACCATCTCGTTCACCGCCGCCTCGGCACTCGCCACGAGTTGCTCGACGTAGGTGTCGTTGGGCTCCGCGTCACCCTCACCTACGATCGGCATGGTGGCGCCGTCGAGCACGGCGTAGCCGAGCGCGACCCAGATTGGAGTGGACCAGCCGCCCAACCGGGTGAAGCGATGCGGGGAACCGACCACCTGCGCGGCGGCGCTCGCATCCTTGAACTCGCGGGGATAGGCCCACACGAAGAGCGGCAGCGGGCCGTCACGCGCCGGCTCATAGCCTTCGGGTAGGTACACCGTCCCTGACAGGGTGACGCCGTCGGGCCGCTCGTACTGGATGAGCTCCTTCTGCATGCCGGCGAGCTGTGGTGTGGGGTTTGGGAAGTCGGTCACCTGCCGCAGGCGGTCGCGGCGCAAATCGCGCACGAAGAAGTTGGGCGGATCCTCCTGCGTCTCGCGCAGCGTGAGGATGGTACGGCCCCGCTCGTCCAGCACGTCCACCACCCGCTCGTAGTAGGGTGCCTCGGAGCGGAACAGACGCTCGGTCGCACCAGTGCGCAGATCGTACCGATCCAGGAACGGCCGGTCGCCCTCCGGTGAGGCGCCCTGCCCGGACAGGAACAGCGTTCGGCCGCCGTCGGCCGTGAGCAGGACGGCACGTCCCCGCTCGTTCATCTTCATGACCGGACTGCCCGGATCGTTGTAGCGATCCTCGTACGACCGCTCCATGACCAGCGCGGGCTCGGCACCGAGGTTCGTGGGCTCGAACCGCCACAGGCGCATCTGGCGGGTGCGCCACCAGCGCTCGGCCACGAGCGCGACATCGTCGTCTCCCCACATGATGCCGCCGTAGCGGTACCCGAGGGTGATGACCGGCTGCGGATCCCCGGCAAAGGGCGCCGCATGCATGAACACCCGATCGCGTTCCTCCGCCGGTTTCCCTGCATCGCCGCCGTCCAGTGCCTCGACCCAGTAGAGCGTGGCGCGGGCGTCGGCCCGCCACGATACGCTGCGCGGCCCGGTGGGCACGCTGCCGAACGGAACGGGCACCTCTTCCTGCAGCGGGAGATCGACCACGAGGTGCACGGGTGCTCCGCTCATGTCCAGCACTTCGATGCGGGTCGGGAACCGATACCACGGCACCAGATACGAGAACGGGCGATGGATCCGCTCGACAAGCACGTAGCTCGCGTCGGGCGAGGGACTGAAACCTCCGATGATCCCCGGCTCGCCGATCTCCGCCATCGAGCCGTCCAGCCGTACGGCGGCCAGTTGCGCGGTGGCGTAGTACTCGAACAGCTCCGCATCATGCGGATTCTCGAGCAGGTCTTGATAGGTGCGCGCGGGGGCGGTCTTGCCGATGTTCTGCTGAATCGTCGGACCGGTTGGCACCGTCGGTGCGGTCGGCTCGGGCCCCCGATCCTGCGGCACGAGCGATACGAGGAGCGTCCGGCCATCCGACAACCACTCCGGGCCACCTGCGAGCACGGTGTTGAGCGCCCGATCGATCAGCCGCGTGGCAGCACCCGTCTCGACGTCGGCCACCCACAGTTCGATCGCGGACCCCGTCGTGTGCGTGAAGGCCACGCGGCTCCCGTCCGGTGACCACTCGAAGTCCCCGAGTTTGGGATCGGTAGGCAGACCGCTGATCGCCACCTCCCGCCCGTCGGCAATGCGCTTGAACCACGCGTCCACGTAACCCGTGCGCCGGGATGGCCCATTGATCTGCGGCGCGATCCGGGTGCCGGCAATCCTGAGCTCCCGCTGCGCCAAGTCGGCAATCGGCGGCGAGCTTGGGCTCTGCATGAGCAGCATCCACTCGTTGTCGGGACCGGTCCGGACCGAGGGTGTCGGCGGCGCGTCGACGATGTCGACGAGGATCTGCGACGGCTGACGGTAGCCCTGCTCCTCGACCTGGGCCTCTGCCGCGTCTGCCGAGACGAGGAATGCGGCGGCGATTACCAGTGCAAGGAGACAACGCTCCATGCGGTGAATGCCTAATCGGACGGACATCACGCCACCTCCAGGGGCTCACTGAGCACTGCGGGTCGAATCGAAGTGAGAAGCTTATCCCCTGGGCAGGGGGCATTCAACATCCGATACGCATTCGAGGGGACCGCCGCGCGTCGCGGCACCCTCGAGCCGAGTCGCGGGGTGCGCCGATGGATGGGCGGTACGCAAGAGGGCCGACCACGCGGCCGGCCCTCACTCCTCGCAATCTATGACTGCTCGGACCTCCTGCTCTCCTACCGCCCGTTCGACCGCTCGATGTCGAGCGTCTGCAGGATCACCTCGAAGGTCCCGTTGGCGGGCGTGCCAACCGCGTACGCGGCATACATGGTAAATGGCCTGAAGACGAGCGAGGCCTCGAACGCACGCGCATCGGAATCCGCGACGGCAATGGCCACCTCGTGCTTGCCCGGGCGGACCGTGGCTACTCCCTGCGCACCGTTGGGTACGTCTTCGAACACGACCGCGCCGTCGAACACGATGTCGACCAAGCCGAAGTCGGCGGCGTGCCGGGGGATCAGCTGCGCCCGGCCCGGATTCCGCGTGAGATCGTTGGCGAACACCGTTGCCGTCGGGGCACCGCCTTCGGCCAGGTGCGCGACGATCGAGACGTTGGCGCCGGCCGGCAGGAAGACACCGGGAGCGTCGATCGCCTCGGCCCCGCCACAGGGGGTCGGGTCGGCGAGGAAGACCTTGATGTCATAGGTGCCCTCGTCGAGCATGAGCGGGCCTTCGATGCCCCGGAACCGAAAACCGGTGAGCGCGCAGGCACCATTGACGGACACGTCGACCGGCAACGCCTCGTCCAGGCCTAGGTCCATGCCATTGATGCCGTGCACGACGTACACGGTGCCCTGCATCGAGCCGCTCATCGTGGCGGGCATCGAAGCCCCGCGGCGAACCTCTGCAGTGGCCGCGGCCGCGGATTCGAGATCTTGGGATGCGAGATTGGGTGCGTTGGTCTCTGAGCACGCCGCCAGCACCGCGACGGCAGCGAGGGGCAGGAGAGCACGTTTGAGCATGGCTGATCTTCCTCCGCAGGAGTCAACTGAGGGTGATGTGCTTCGAGCTGGAGAGAACTTGCACCACACGAACACATCAGTCAAGTGTTTGTCTATTACAACACTGTGACAAACATGCGTCACTACGCGTGGCACCCTGCTCTGGGAATTCCGCAAGTGATTTCGGAGAAGCGGCTTACGTTACATGGCGATTGCCCTGCCACGGCGACGAATCGGCGGGGCCGCAATGGACGGGAGCCGACGGGGGACTTGATGGCGCCTCCCGGCGGCTCATGGACAGCGAGCGGTCCGCCTTCAGCAGATCCGCGGCAGCTGATCTCCGGGTAGCATGTCGACCACGCGGGTGCCACCGATCGCCGTGCGCACCACGACCATGCCAGGATGCGTCTCGACCGCGCACCCGATCCGCATGGCCGCCGCACCGAGTGGATGGGACCGCAGCGCGGTCACGGCCGTATCCGCGGCTGCACCGTCCACCAGAGCAACGAGAAGGCCCTCGTTGGCGACGTAGAGGGGATCGAAACCAAGCATCTCGCACGCGGCACGGACCGGTCCGGGAACCGGTAGTGCGGGCTCCTCGAGCGCGATACCGACGCGGGCGGCGCCCGCGATCTCGTTCAGCGCGCTGGCCATGCCCCCTCGCGTGGGATCGCGCAGGACATGTACGGCATCTCCGACCGCATCGCGCAGCACGACCACGAGCGGATGCAGGTTTGCCGTGTCGCTTTCCAGCTCCACTTCGAAGGCCAGGCCCTCACGCACGGCCATCACGGCGATACCATGCCGGCCGATCGGCCCACTCACGATCACCGCGTCGCCCGGCCGTGCGCGATTGGGCGCCGGGGCAAATGCCGGATCGATCTCGCCCACGCCAGTCGTGTTGATGAAGGCGCCATCGGCCTTGCCGCGCTCGACGACCTTGGTATCGCCCGTGATCACCGGCACGCCGGCCGCGCGCGTCGCCCGCGACATTTCCGCGAGGATCCGGTCGAGCACCGCGAAGTCGAGGCCCTCCTCCAACACAAACGCCGCCGTGAGGTAGCGCGGGGTCGCCCCCATCATCGCGAGGTCGTTGAGCGTGCCGTGCACCGCGAGGGTGCCGATATTGCCGCCCGGGAACTCGAGCGGATGAACGACGAACGTGTCGGTGGAGACGGCGAGCCGGCCGGTGGCGACGTCCACCACGGCCGCGTCACCCAGGCGGTCGAGCGTCGGGTTGCCGAAGTGCGGCAGGAAGCGCTCTTTGAGCAACGTCGCGCTCATCTTGCCCCCCGAGCCATGACCTAGCTGGATCCGCCCCTGCTCGCTCAGTGGAATCGGGCAGATCGGCCCTTCCGCCAGGGACATGCGCTCAGGCACTCGTCACGACGCCGCGAAAGCGGCCGTAGTTGTAATACGCGGCGCACGCCCCCTCCGACGATACCATGGGTGCACCGAGCGGGTGCTCGGGCGTGCAGCGTGTCCCGAAGGCCGCGCACTCGTTCGGCTTGAGCTTTCCACGCAACACGTCGCCCGCGCGGCAGTCCTCCGGCTCGGTGGCCGTGATGGCGAAGGTGTCGAACTTCCGCTCGGCATCGTACTCGGCATACTCCTCCCGGAGACCGAGGCCGCTCGTCGGAATGAGACCGACCCCGCGCCACTGGCGATCGACGATCCGGAACACCCGTAGGATGAGCTCCTGCGCCGGGCGGTTTCCCTGCCGCCGTACCGAGCGCACGTATTGGTTCTCCACCTCGTGCCGTCCGCTCTCGAGTTGCCGCACCGCCATCAACATCCCCTCGAGGATGTCCACCGGTTCGAAGCCCGTCACGACGATCGGGATGCGGTACCGCTCGGCGATCGGCTCGTATTCGGTCCAGCCCATCACGGTGCACACGTGCCCTGCCGCGAGGAACCCCTGTACGCGGTTGTCCGGCGAGTCGAGGATCACCGTCATGGCCGGCGGCACGGTGACGTGGGAGACGAGCACGCTGAAGTTGGCAATCCCCAGCTGCTTCGCCCGGAACACGGCCATTGCGTTCGCGGGCGCGGTCGTCTCGAAACCCACCGCAAAGAACACGACCTCTTTGTCCGGGTGCTTGCGGGCCAACTCGAGCGCATCGAGTGGCGAGTACACGATCCGCACGTCGCCGCCCCGGGCTCGTACCTGGAACAGATCCGACTCGCTCCCCGGCACGCGCAGCATGTCACCGAACGACGTGAAGATCACGTCCGGGCGCGCAGCGATGTGCAGTGCCCGATCGATCTGCTCGAGTGGCGTGACACAGACTGGGCACCCCGGGCCGTGGATCATCTCGACAATCTCACCCACCAGCGTGTCGATCCCCTGCTTCACGATCGTGTGCGTCTGGCCACCACAGACCTCCATGAGCACCCATCGGCGGGACGCCGTCTCCCGGATCTGTCGCGCCAGTGCCTTGGCTATACCGGCGTCGCGGTACTCACTGAGGTACTTCACGCGCCACCCGGGCTACGCCCGTCGCTCGGCGGCGGCGAGGGCTCGCCGGTCCACTCCAGCTCCTCCAGCTCGCCCATCTCCTTCAGCAGCTCGAAGGTGCGCTTCGCCTCGTCCTCATCGACCGTCGAGATCGCAAACCCCACGTGGACGATCGCGTAGTCGCCCACTGTGACGTCGTCCTCGAGATACGCGAGACACACCTCGCGCCGCACCCCGCCAAAGTCGATGGTGCCCATCTTGAGGCCCGCGTCGTCCTTGATTTCGACGATCCGTCCGGGAATGCCAAGACACATACGCCGCTCCTGCTACGTCATCCGTAGGAGTGTCGCCGCAACCGCGGCCTGCCCAAAGCTGATCGCACCGTCGTTCGGGCTCAGTGCCCTCGGCACGAGCACGCGGCAGCCCACCGCCGACAGCCCGCCTGCAACACCGTCGAGGAGGCGGGCATTCTGGAACACGCCGCCCCCCAATGCAACTTGATCTATCCCCGTTCCCGCCGCTACCCGGCAAGCGGCCTCGACGGTCGCACGCACCACAGCGTCGTGGAACGCGGCCGCCAGCTCGCCCAGCGGAGTCCCGGCGGCCCGCTGCTCGCCCAGTGCCGCAAGCAAAGGAACCGGATCCATCTCGAGTGTCCCGTCGCCCAGCTCCACGACGGGGAACGGGAGCGCACCGCCCCGGTGGCGTCCCGCCAGGGACTCCAACTCCATGGCCGCCTGCCCCTCGTACTGGCACCGGTGGCGAATGCCGAGCACCGCGGCAGCCGCATCGAACAGGCGTCCCATCGATGACGCCGGCGGCGCGTTCAACTTTCGCTCGATCTGCTGCCGAGCCAGGTCCAGTTCGTCGGGGCGTACTCCCTCGAACGCGGCGCGGAACGCATCCGCCGCATTTGGAGCGAGTGACAGGTACCCCAGCGCAACCCGCCACGGCTGTCGTGCGGCGAGATCGCCACCGGCAAGGGGCACGTACCGCAGTCGGCACCGCCGTTCGTACGTCGCCAGATCGGCAACGAGGATCTCCGCACCCCAGACCGCGCCGTCGGCGCCGTAGCCGGTCCCGTCGTACGCGATGCCGACGACCCGATCCGTCACCCCATGCTCCGCCGCCACTGCCGCGACGTGCGCGTGGTGGTGCTGCACGGCGATCGGCTCGCCCAGATGGAGCTCCTCGGCAACGCGGGTGGACAGGTAGCCCGGGTGGAGGTCGCGAGCGACCGCCCTCGGAGTGAGGCGAAACAGCCGCTGGAACATCGTCAGCGAATCGCGGAAGTGCTCCAGCGTCTCGAGGTTCTCGAGATCTCCTATGTGCTGGCTGACGTAGGCCGTCGTACCGTGCACGATCGTGAACGTGTTCTTCAGGTGGGGCCCCACTGCCACCAGCGGCAGAGGCGTTGCGACGGGGAGGCGCAGCGGCAGCGGTGCATAGCCCCTCGCTCGGCGCAGAAAGACCGGGCCCTGCCCGGTCGGTCGCACGACCGAGTCGTCGTAGCGGGCCACGATCTCACGGTCGTGCAGCAGCAGGAGATCGGCGACTCCACCGAGCCGGCCCCTGGCATCCTCATTATCCGTCGCGATGGGGTCTTCACTGAGGTTCCCGCTCGTCATCACGAGCGGGCGTCCTACGAGATCGAGCAAGAGGTGATGCAGCGGCGTGTAGGCCGTCATCACCCCCACGGTGTCGAGTCCAGGGGCAACCGACGCAGCCAGGCCGGACGTCGCGTGCCTCTGGAGGAGCACGATCGGTCGCTCCGCCGACGTCAGCAACTGCCGCGCGACCGGCCCAACGGTCCCCATTCCCTCGGCATCCCGTACCGTCGACACCATCACGGCGAGCGGTTTCGCCTCGCGCGCCTTCCGCGCTCTCAGCCGAACGACCGCACGCTCGTTCGTTGCATCGACGGCGAGATGAAATCCGCCGAGCCCGCGGATTGCGACGATGCGACCGTCGAGGAGCACCTCCGCGGCGGTACGCAGTGCCGCTTCATACTTGCCTCGCGGCTCGGGAACGCCGGAAGCGTGGGAAACGCTGGCGGGGCGGTACTCCGCGTCGGCCCCTTCCCGGACGTGCATCCCGTCCGCTGAACTGCCGTCCGTCGGTCCGCCCATCCGCCCACCGAGCTGTTCCACCCACAGCGTCGGCCCACATCGCGGACACGAGTTGCTCTCCGAGTGATACCGCCGGTCGGCCGGGTCACGGTACTCGGCCAGGCACTCGTCGCATTGGGCAAACACCCGCATCGACGTCCGCTCGCGGTCGTACGGCATCGCCTCGATGACCGTGAACCGCGGTCCGCAGTTCGTGCAGGTAACGAAGGGATACCGATGGCGCCGGTCGGCCGGATCGTACAGCTCACGCTCGCAGTCGGTACACAATGCCACGTCCGGCGACACCGGCTGCCGCCGATCGGGTTGGTCGGCGCTCTCGACGATGCGAAAGCCCTCATGTCCGTCCGGGGAGCCAGCTCGCACGTCGAGTCGATCGATGCGCGCCAGCGGAGGTGCCTCGGTCTCGATCGCAGCGACGAAGGCGCGGAGTCCGTCCGCCGACCCCTCAGCAACGATCCGCACTTCGCCGGCCTCGTTGCGCACCCATCCGCTCAGTCCGTGGCGCTCCGCCAGCCGGTGGATGAACGGACGGAATCCGACCCCCTGGACGACCCCCGTGACGCTGACGTGGACTGCGGACGTCACCCGCGGCTCTGGCGCGCCTGCTCCCGCAGAAAATCGAGCCACGCGTCGAGGCCTTCTCCCGTCCGGGCGGAGGTGTGGAAGAACCCGATATCCGGGCTCACGTCGCGGGCCGACTGCTCGGCTCGCGCCACGTCGAACGGCACGTGCGGCAGGAGGTCCATCTTGGTCAAGACACAGTAGGCGGCCTCGCGAAACATCTTGGGGTACTTGGCCGGCTTGTCCTCACCCTCGGCCACCGAGAACAGCACGATCTTCGCGCGCTCGCCCAGGTCCCAGCTCGCCGGGCAGACGAGATTGCCGACGTTCTCAATGAAAAGGAGGTCCGTGTCGCCGAGGTCGATCGCTTCCAGGGCGGACTGAATCTGGCGGGCGTCGAGGTGACAGGCCCCACCGGTCACCACCGCCTGCACCAACCGGTCGGTATGGGCCGCCAGCCGATCGGCATCGTTCTGCGTCTGGACATCGCCGGTGACCACCGCGATGCGCATCTCGCTCCCCAATGCGGCCAGGGTCCGCTCGAGCAGGGTCGTCTTTCCCGAGCCCGGGCCGGAGACCAGGTTGAACGCCGGAATCCGGTGGTCGGCGAGTGCCGCTCGGACACCCGCCGCAAGCTCGTCGTTCTTCGCCATCACCCGCTCGCGGACCTCAATCGTCCGGACGGCCATCGTCCACCTCCAGGTAACTCACGCGCAGCACGTCGCCCCGGACCCGATTAATCACGGGACGCCCCCGCTTGAACGGCGGGGTCGTCAGCATCGACTCCAGCCAGAACTCCAGGCTGTCAGGCTCCACGCCGGATTGATCGCCGACTTCGACGCCGACTTCCACGATCTGCTCCAGCTGTTCCCTGGAAACGTGGCGCTGCGCGATACTGCATACTTCAAGCGCCAGGCTCATCTCATGCACGTACAGGATGCTCCGTCAGGTCAGCGGCTCGGCCCGGTGCCCCCACTCCTCGAGTTGACGAATGATACGGGCCACCAGGGAGGGGACGCCATCCCGTACAAGCCCGCTCAGCTCGGTGGACAGCTCGACACGCTCCGGTTGGAGCCCAATGGCCACCGTCCGATCCGGGAGAGTACCCCGCAACTCGGCAACGGCCAGGACCTCTTTCATGTCGATCTGATGAGGAGAGAGCTTCATCGCGAAGAAGCGCGGAAGGTCGCCACGCTCGAGCACGATCAGGGATCCGGGCGGACGATCGGCGTTGATGGCGTCGACGAGGATGACCTGCGCAGCGTCCTCGATCTCGTGGAGCAGGTTCATGCCCCACGTGCCGCCATCAACGAACGCGGGGGCCGGATCGAAGTGCCAGCCCCCGCGAAGCTGCTCCAGCGCCACGAGGCCGAGACCGTCGTCACCCATGAGCGGACTGCCCAGACCGATGACGACGGTCTCGACACCCGGGGGCTGGTTATTCATCCTGGAAGTTCACATCCGTCCGAACGAACCGTCCTCCGCTGAAGATCGAAGACATCTCCCCTTCCCGATCGACCACGTCCGCACGGAACGCGAGGTACAGGTGCAGGGGGACGAACCACACCAGCACCCAGGTCAGAACGTGGTGCCAGAATCGCGCATTCTGGATGCCGCCAAACAGCGGCCCCACCCATGCGAACATCGTATGGATGACGCCGCCCGGGTTCGACATGCCGTACATCGCGAAACCGGTTACGACATGGACGAGCACGAGCGCGTAGATCGCGGTGTAGCTCAACTGCTGCAACGGGTGATGCCCGAGGTAGTGCGGCGCTTCCTCCTGTTTGACCATGAAGTAGTACTTCACCGTCTTCAGCAGGTTGCGCCAATCCTTGGCCCGGATCGGTAGCAACGCCCGCCAGCTCGCGTACTTCCCTCCGGCAAACAGCCAGTAGATCCGAAGGATCATCGCGCCGACGATGATGGCCGCCGCGGTGAAGTGGATGAACCGCGCCCAACCCATCAGGTAATGTGCGCTGGCCTCGCCCCAGGTCGTGAAGTACGGGTTGCCGATGTAGAACCCGGTCACGCACAGCACGACGATGCAGGCCGCGGACACCCAGTGAGTGAGCCGAAGCGGCCAACGCCACAGGAGCACCCAACGGTACCCCGGTGCCTGCTCAGCGACGGCCGCTGCAAGCGGTATGCGTGCGGAGGCCTCGGTCATTGCACTTTCACCTCCGTGACGAGCCCGCCGTTGGCATCCAGCACGTGCACGCCGCACGCCATACACGGGTCGAACGAGTGGATCGTGCGCAGGATCTCGAGCGGCCGTTCAGGATCGACCAGCGGATGATTGTCGGTCAAGGCGGCTTCATACGGCCCCATCTGTCCCTGACCGTCCCGCGGCGAGCAGTTCCACGTGCTCGGCACCACGCACTGATATCGGGAGATCTTACCGTTCTCGATCTGCACCCAGTGACCGAGGGAGCCCCGCGGAGCATCGAGAAAGCCGTATCCCTGGGCGGTTGCGGGCCACGACGACGGATCCCACTTGTCCTTGGTGAAGGTTGCCGAATCACCGCTCTTGACCCGCGTAATGAGGTCGTTGAACCACTGCTCCATCCGTCTGGCGAGCAGCACCGTCTCGATGCCGCGCGCCGCCGTGCGACCGAGGGTCGAGAACAGCGCGGCCGGTCCGACCTCGAGCCTGCCGAGCGCCTCGTTCGCCAGCTCCTGCACACCGTCGTGACCCGACGCATACGCAACCAGAGCGCGCGCCAGCGGACCGACCTCCATGGGCATGTCGTCGTACCGCGGCGCCTTCATCCAGGTGTACTTGTCCTCGTCCTGGAGGTACTCCCACGGCGTCGGCGGTCCCGTGTACCGGGCCTTGGTCTCACCCTCGTAGGGGTGCAGCCCGACGTCGTCGCCACCCTCGTACTCGTACCACGAGTGGGTGATGTACTCCTTCACCTTCGTGTGGTCGTACGGCAGCACCTCGTTGAGGTTCTTGCCGACGATGATGCCCCGGGGGAAGTACAGGGAATCGATACTGCGGACGTCGTCCTCCGGGAACTCTCCAGGAGTGAGATAGTTGCCCACGCCGCCGCCGATACTCGCCCACTCCTTGTAAAACGACGCGACCGCCAACAGATCCGGCCAGTACACCTGCTCCACGAACCGGCGGGCTCGCGTGATCATGCCCTGAATGTCTGTCAACCTGGCGGCATTGATCGTGGCCGTGCCGTCCAGGTTGATGGCCGACGCCATGCCGCCGACGACGAAGTTCGGGTGCGGGTTCTTCCCACCGAAGATCGTGTGCAGGCGGATGACGTCCCGCTGCCAGTCGAGGGCCTCCAGGTAGTGCGCCACAGCGAGCAGGTTCACCTCGGGCGGCAGCTTGTACGCCGGATGTCCCCAGTACCCGTTCGTGAAGATGCCGAGCTGCCCGCTCTCGACGAAACGGCGCATTCGGTTCTGCACCTCCGCGAAATGGGTCGCGGAGTTGTTGGGCCAGGGTGAGATGGAACGCGCGATCCTCGCAGTACCCTCCGGGTTCGCCGACAGGGCGCTGACCACGTCCACCCAGTCGAGCGCGTGCAGATGGTAAAAGTGGATCACGTGATCCTGCACGAACTGCATCCCGTGCACGAGGTTGCGGATCGTGTTGGCATTCGGGGGAATGCGGATGTCGAGGGCGTCCTCGACCGCTCGCAACGACGCGACCGCGTGCACGACGGTGCACACGCCGCAGATGCGCTGCGTAAAGGCCCAGGCGTCACGCGGATCGCGACCCTGCATGATCAGCTCGATGCCGCGGAACTGGGTCGACGACGCCCACGCATCGGCGATCCGACCGTTCTCCTGTTGCACCTCGATGCGCAGGTGCCCTTCGATACGCGTAATGGGGTCGACGACGACCTTAGTTCTCGCCATGGCTGCCTCCCTTCGGGGTCTGGCTCTGCTCCACTACCGGGAGGGAGCGCCGCTGCCGAGCACGGTGAATCCCGGTGGCCACCGCATGGGCGGCGATGCCGGCCGTTACGCCCGCGGCAACCGCTCCACCGATCAGGTCCACGCGGCCTTCCACGCCGAAGCCCGCGACGTCGGGCAGCCGTCCGTAGAAGGGCGTCATCTGATCCCAGAAACCCCGTTCGGTACAGCCGATGCACGGATGTCCGGCACCAATGGGCCAACTCGTCGTCTGATTCCACTGGAGAATGGGGCACGGCGAGAAGCTCGCAGGACCTTTGCAGCCGGTGCGGTACAAACACCAACCCTTCCTGGCTGCCTCGTCGTCGAACGTCTCGACGAACTGACCCGCGTCGAAGTGCGCCCGCCGCGGACACTGGTCGTGAATCCGCTTGCCGTACGCGAACAGCGGTCGTCCGTCACCATCGAGTTGGGGCAACCGATTGAACGTGAGGAAGTGCGCAATCGTTGCCGTCACGACATCCGCGATCGGGGGGCAGCCGGCGATGTTGACCACCGGTTTGTCGCGGATGACGTCCGCGACCCCGACCGCGCCGGTGGGATTGGGACGCGCCGCCTGGATATTGCCCCAATGCGCGCACGCGCCAACGGCGATGATCGCCGCCGCGCCCTCGGCGCCCTCGATCAGGATTTCTCTGGCGGTTCGTCCGCCGATGGTAGTGTAGATCCCGTCCTCGTTCAGCGGCACCGAGCCGGTCACCACGAGGAGATACTCGCCGCGATGCGCTTCCATCGCGTCGCGCATGGCGCTCTCGGCGGCATGTCCGGCCGCAGCCATCAAGGTGTGATTGTAGTCGAGCGAGATCAGATCCAGCACCAGATTCCCGATGGTCGGCTCCCCGGTGCGGATCACGCTTTCGACACAGCCCGTGCATTCCTGCAACTGCAGCCACACGACGGAGGGCCGCTGCGTCTGCTGGAGGGCCTTGACGAGCTTCGGCGTCAGCGCACTGCCGAGCCCGAGAACGGCACCCAACTCCGCACAAAACGTGACGAAATCGCGGCGGCTCACCCCCCGTTGCTCGAGATGGTCCGCCAACGTCTCGCCTTCGACCCACGGATGGGACGACGGATAGAACATACCCGCACTCCGATCTTGAGTTGTCGCTGTAGAGCGGCAGCAGCTACGCCGGCTGCCACGGCGGCCCACCGTGTGGGGCTCCCGGCCTCGGGAGGGAACGAAGCGGCACCGTCGAACCGAGGTCGAGCCGTAAAGCCGAGCTTCCCCAGCGGTATTTAGAATGGAGTCGAAGTACAGTAAGAAAGCATGAAGTTTGAATGATGAATCTCGCGAACCCAACTAAGCGGCTCTATGTCAACCACTTACAAGATTCGACATCGGCGGGACTCCCAGGATGGGACCCACCGATGGACGGCAGCCGGGGAGCGCCCTTGCCGATTCCCACCCACGATGGTATCTGAGGAGCAGGACCACTCGACCAGGAGAGCCGGGCCATGAACAGGAGCATCGGTAAGGAGTACCTCTCGCGAATCCACGAGCGCCTGCGGAATTTCGAGCAGGCCGTGATCGAACGAGAGAAATTCAAGCCGTTCGAGAGCAAGGTGACGCGGCAGCAGGAGGTCGACACTGCCCGAGACAAGCTCATCGAGATCATCGTCGACATCGTCACCAAGGAGCGGCTGCAGCAGCAACCGTAGCGCACGGCCCGTCACTGTCCTCTCGGCAGCCCCTACCTATGAGGAACGGGAGCAACGGTCGCCGCCCGTCACCGGAACGGACCGCACTGCGAGCATGAGTGGCATTCCCGACCCGCTGGCCGCCGCGCTGGCCGATCGCTACCGGCTGGAGCGGCCAATCGGGCGTGGTGGCATGGCAACCGTCTACCTCGCCGAGGATCTGCGACACCGCCGCGACGTGGCGGTGAAGGTGCTCGAGTCGGAGTTGGCTGCGTCGCTTGGCAGCGCCAGGTTCCTCACGGAGATCGAGATTGCGGCGGGCCTGACGCATCCGCACATCGTGCCGCTCCATGACTCGGGCGAGGCGGACTCCTTCCTCTACTATGTCATGCCGTTCATCCAGGGCGGCTCCCTGCGCACGCTGCTCAGCCGACACGGGACGATATCCATCGACGAGGCACTGCCCGTGGCCCGGCCGGTCGCCGATGCCCTCACCTACGCGCATCGGCGAGGCATCGTGCACCGTGACATCAAGCCCGAGAACATCCTCTTCGCTGAGGGGCACCCCATGGTCGCCGACTTCGGCATTGCGCGGGCGGTACACACGGCGGGAGGCGCCCGGCTGACCCGGACCGGCTTCGGGCTCGGCACCCCAGGGTATATGAGCCCCGAGCAGGCGGCCGGTGTTCGCGAGCTCGATGCACGCAGCGACGTGTTCAGCCTCGCCTGCGTCATCTACGAGATGCTGATCGGGGACACGCCCGGCCTGTGGGTCACGGAGGACGCGGCTCGCCTCGGGCGATTCATGGACGCGCTGCCCGATCACCGTGAGCGGCTCGACCGGCTGTCCGGGTCGGTCGAGCAGGTGCTCGTCCGGGCACTCGCGCTCCGCTCCGCGGACCGCTTCGAGACGCCGAGCGCGTTCGTCGACAGTCTGGCCGTCGCCCGGAACCGGCGGGAGCGCTACGGTACCGACGAGATGCGACAGATCATCGGACGGGCCGCCGAGCTCGAGGCAGCACGCGACACCGAGGACGGTGTCTTCTCGGTCGGGGGTGTCGAGCGGGTGGCGGCCGAGGCCGGCATTCCCCCGGCAGAGGTTCGCGCCGCCGCACGGGACATCCAGCGGTCAGGACCACGGCCACTGCCCGAGCTGCCGAGCAAGTGGACGTGGCTGTCGGGCCGGCGCACCAAGATCATCATCGACCGGACCATCCCCGGCGAGGTCCCGGTTCGCGAGTTCCCCTACCTCGTGGAGGAGATCCGGATCGCGCTGGGTACGGTTGGGCTGGTCGGTACTCTGGGGAGCTCGCTCACGTGGAGCACGTCTCCGCCGGGCCAGGGCACGGGGCGGAACGTGCAGATCACGGTGTCCGCGCGCGATGGTCAGACCCGACTCCGCATTGAAGAGCAGATGGCCAACATGGCGGGCGGGCTGTACGGCGGCATGGTCGGCGGCGGCGGGGGTGGCATGGGCATCGCGTGGGTCGCGATCGCCGCCGAGAACCTGAACAACCCGCTCGTCGGGATCGCCACTGCCGTCGTGTGGATCGCCGGAGCGTACGGCCTCGCGCGCACGATTTTCGTGAGCACGTACGACAAGAGACGGAGGGAGCTCGTCGGACTCGCCGACCGCATGGAGGAGCACATGGTATCCGCGGTGGCGGGGCGGGCGATCCCGGGGGGAA
>JBDHDN010000010.1:0-20114 GCA_039591485.1 Gemmatimonadota bacterium | reverse complement strand
CCGGTCTTCCGGATCGAGGAAGTCCCGTGCGTCGAGCCAGCGCATCTCTCCCCACCCGTCTAGCACCCCCGCCATCGCGGTGACGATGTCCACCCCGAGGTCAGGGCCAGCGTCTCCAGACGCTCCGCTCACCTCGATCGGGAAGGCCATCATCCGCGCCTCGCTCAACGGCACGCTCGGTCCGTTCATCAGGTCCCAGCCAAACCACGCCGTGAGCGCGACTGCGGCCGCCAGTGCCAACGCACCCACGCGGCTGCGCCATCGGGACGGACGGATGCGGAGCCGTTCCGCGCTCTGGACGGCGTCCAGCGCCTGGCTCAGTTCCTCGACGGACTGGAACCGCTCGGCCGGCACCTTGGCGAGCGCGCGCTCCACCACGTCGAACACGGCCACCGGGAGCTCCGGGCGCACGACCTCCAACGAGGGCGTCCGCTCCTGCATCTGACGAGCGAGAATCGCCTGCGGCGTGCGGCCGGTGAACGGCGGATCTCCTGACAGCATCTCGTACAGCACGCACCCGAGCGAGTAGATGTCGCTGCGGCCATCGACCTTCGTCACGCCGGCGGCCTGCTCGGGACTCATGTACTCGGGGGTGCCGATCGCCATCCCCGTCTCACTGAGCCGCTCGCCAGCGGATTGCTCGAGTGCGTGGGCGACGCCGAAATCCGTGACCACGGCCCGGTCACCGGTGAGCATGATGTTGTGCGGCTTGATGTCGCGGTGCACCACGCCGTGCCGGTGCGAGTACGTCAACGCGGCGGCGACGTCCTTGGTGATGGCAAGTGCTTCCACCAGGCTGAGCTGCGTTTCGTGGCCCAGACGATCCGCGAGGCTCTCGCCCTCGATGAACGGCATGACGTAGTACAGCAGGCCATCGACGGCCCCTGAATCGAACAGAGGCACGATATTGGGATGCTGGAACTTCGCCGCGATGTCGATCTCGCGGAGGAACCGCTCGGAGCCGAGGGACGCCGCGATCTCGGGCCGCAACACCTTGATCGCTACCGGCCGGTCGAAACGCTCGTCACGTGCGAGATAGACCACCGCCATACCGCCGCATCCCAGCTCGCGCTCGACGGCGTAGCGACTGCCAAGTAGAGTGTGCAGCCGCTCGGGAAGGTCCATCCCCCGCCCCCTCCTGAGTGGATGGATTACTACGTTACGGTCAGCCAAACGATGTCGCAATCGGCCACACCGGTCCTTTCCCACGCGCTTGTGTCGGGAATCGCAGCCCGCACCGGCGGCTCCATAGGATCGCAGAGCACAGTCATGTAGCCGTCATCTGCCTGTCGCTCGCCGTCAACCGATCGGGTTGCTGGAACGCAGGAAGGACCAGACATTATCCCGACGATTCAACAGCGAGGGCCCCAGTCGGAAAGGCCATGACCGCTTTCTATCTCGCCATGTTCGTCCTCCCCGCCGCGATCGTCGCGACCGCCATCGTACTGGCCCGCGTGCTGCGCCGGCGGGTGCGGTAATGCAGGAGGCCGGCACCGCAGTCCGGGTCTCCGCCGACCCGTTCGCGGTCGCGAGCTTCGTTGGCTACCTCGCGATCGTGATCGGTATTGGGATCGCGTCCGCCCGGTTCTCCTCCGGGGGCGTGAGCGAGTTCTTCGTCGGCGGCCGGAAAATGCACCGGTTCGTCGTCGCGCTCTCGGCCGTGGTCTCGGGTCGGAGCGCCTGGCTCCTGCTGGGCGTCACCGGCATGGCCTATTCCATCGGGGCCTCGGCCGTCTGGACGGTCACCGGCTACATCGTGGTCGAGATGTTCCTGTTCCTGTTCTACGCCCGCCGGATCCGCCACTTCGCCGAGGCGCAGGACTGCGTCACACTGCCCGACTTCTTCGCCGCCCGATTCGGCGACAGCAGCGGTGTGCTCCGGTCGGTCCTCGTCGTGATCATCCTGCTGTTCATGGTCGGGTACGTCGCTGCCCAGTTCGTGGGTGGCGGCAAGGCGTTCGCCGGCAGCTTCGGCCTCGACCAGCAACTCGGTATCGTGCTCACCGCGGTGATCGTCGTCGCCTACACGACGCTCGGCGGATTCCTCGCGGTGAGCCTGTCGGACATGCTCCAGGCGTGCATCATGATCGTGGCGCTGGTGGTCGTACCGACCCTGGCGATTCTCGACTTCGGGGGGTTGGGCCCGGTGCTGGACCAGCTCCGCACGCTCGATCCCACCACCATCGATCCGTTCGCCCTCAGCGTTGGGGCTGCCATCGGCGCGCTCGGCATCGGGCTGGGCTCGCCCGGGAACCCGCACATCATCGTGCGCTACATGTCCATCGCCGACGCCGACCAGCTGCGCTACTCCGCAGTGGTCGGCACCGTGTGGAACGTCGTGATGGGGTGGGGCGCGCTGTTCATTGGCCTCGCGGGTCGCGTGTACTTCCCGGAAACCGCCATGCTGCCCAACGCCGACACGGAACAGCTCTACCCCCTGCTGGCGTCACAGCACCTCCACCCGGTGTTCTTCGGGATCGTCGTGGCGTCGATCTTCGCGGCGATCATCTCGACCGCCGATTCGCAGCTGCTCGTGGCCGCATCGAGCGTCGTGCGCGACCTGTACGAGAAGATCCTGCGGCGAAACGAGACCGTGCCGCAGCGGCGCCTCGTCCGTTACAGCCGGATCGTGGTGGTACTGCTGGTGATCGCGTCACTCGTCTTCGGGGTGCTGGCAGAAGACCTCGTCTTCTGGCTGGTCCTGTTCGCCTGGGCCGGCCTGGGCGCAGCCATCGGTCCCACGTCCATCCTCGCCTTGTACTGGCGCGGGACGACCCGGGCGGGGGTCGTTGCGGGCCTGGTCACCGGCACGCTGGTGACCGTCGCCTGGCAGTACACACCCTTTCTCGAGCCGCTGCTGTACGAGTTGGTGCCGGCATTCGTGGCATCCCTGATCGTCACGGTAGCCGTCAGCCGGATCACGTCCCCTCCGCACGAGGTCGACCTCCTGTTCACGAGCATGGAGGCGCCGGCGGATCGATCGCCACCCACACGTGCGCGCTAGATGCGGCAGCGCACCTGTCCGACCGGACGGGAGCGCCGTACTTCGGCGGCTGACGACGCGAGCGACTGCCGTTGCAGGACGGCCAACTGCCCCGAGCTGCGATCAGGTCGATGCTCGCGGCAGCATCGGGTTGCTTCGTCAGCAAGCACCGAGTGGCACTCCACGCGGCGACGAGGTCGGCGAGGTGCGATCCTCACCCGTCTCATTGGCGTCGCCGCACGCGAGGCCAACGCTGAGCGCGGTCACGAGGGCCAACGGCGTGATAAGGAACGGTCCAACCTGCAGCGAAATCAAGCGAGAATCGGCCGCCAAGCAGAGGCCCGTCCGGGTGTCACTCACCCGGCATCATTGATGGGTACACCGGGTCACGAAAACCATCCGCCGTGACGAGAGCCTACACCCTACCGTACTACCGAGACGAGGAACACCCCTGCCGTACCGGCGAGCAGGATGAGACCCACCCAGGATAGCAGCACCAACCGGCGGCTCGGCCGGTGCTCGGGTGCGACATCCGGCGACTGCACGGCCCGGAGATTGAGATAGCCGAGGATTGGCGCGGTGAGGAACGACACGATGGTGGCGAAGTCCACCATCGCGGTCAGCGACCCGACGAAGGCGCCGAGCACGAGCAGCGTGAGTGCACCGAGCACCGCGAGCGCCACCCAGTAGCCCGTGCCGCCACCGGGCCGACCGGCAGCGACATCCAGCGGCTCCCGCAGATTGCGGACGGTTCGCTCGATTGCTCGCGGGAATCCGTCCACGACCGTGACCGCCGTCGACAGCATGGTTGTAATCACGGCCACCAGCACGACCGGCCGCATCCACCCGCCGAGCGTCGTGCCGTAGAGGTCGACGAGCTGGGTTGCGAAGACCGTACCTGCGCCGCTGAAGGACGTGCCCGAGCCGAACATGATGCCGGCGCCCAGTACCAGGAAGCTGAAGGCCAGGAAGCCGGTCGCCGCATATCCGATCCCGAAGTCCAATCGTGCGGTGGCCACAGACACCTTGGTGCGCGCCGCTTCGTTCTTCGCGAGCGTCCACAAGGAGCTCCACACGGCGATGTCGATCGCGGACGGCATCCAGCCGACCAGCGCCAGCAGGAACGCAAAGGACACTCTGCCGGCACCCTGGCCGATCGGGGGCAGGAGCGCGAGCGTGCGGACGTCCAGCCGGTCGAGCGTCACCACGGCCGCGGCCACCGTCGACACCGCGAGCAGCACGAGAATCACCTTCACCATCCGGTCGAGCCAGGGGAACCGGCCGATCCACAGCATCGCCGCGCATCCGCTGAGCACGACGGCTCCCATGACAGGCAGCGGCCAGTCCAGCCCGAACGCGTAGGTGAGGAGAAATGCCGTGAACAGCACGATCGCGCTCTGGATGACCAGCGACGTGCTCACGGTGATCGCGAAGTAGAGCCACAGCGCCCAGCGTCCGATGCGTCGGTATCCCTCGACCAGGCTCATGCCGGTGGCTGCCGCGTACCGCGGCCCGAACTCGAAGAAGGGGTACTTGAAGATCAGCGCGAGCACGATCACGCCGGCCAAGCCAAGGCCCGCATCCGCCCCAGCGCGCGTGGACTGCACGAGGTGCGAAACCCCGATGGCCGCCGCCGCCCAGAGGAGTCCGGGACCGAAGGCGGCCCAGAACGCCGTCACCCGCTGCTGTGAGGTCTCACCCATGATGGCGAACAAGGTTGCACCGACCGGCGGGCAAAGAACAAGCCCCGCACCGAAGTGGTGCGGGGCCGGTCATGCATCGGGTATCGGGTGAAACGGCGCTCAGTTTTCCAGGTACAGGATCTCGATGTCGCCGTCGAACGCTTCGATTTCGAGCTGGGCGCCGCCGTCGCCGAGCGTGAACCGTGCGCGACGCCCGGAGAAGTCCTCGGGCATGTCGAGCGCGAAGTCGGAGGTGACGTCCCCATCGTAGGTCGCCACCATGACTCGGGCTCCGGCATCCCTGGGCAGCATGACGGTGACGTCACCATCGTGGGTGGCGAACGTGTAGAGCCCCTGCGCCGCGAGAGGACCGGCGAACTGAAGATCGCCGTCCACCGACGTCGCCTCGACGTTGGACGACGTGATGCCGATGAGGTGGATGTCTCCCTCGGTCGTCTCTGCGACGACATCCCCTGACGCATTCTCGATCCAGACGTCACCGTCGATCGCGTGGATCCGCATGCGACCCTGGACATCGGTGATGTTGACATCACCCTCGACGCACCGGACCGTGAGCGGCCCCCGAACCGCCGTGACGGTGACGTCACCCTCGTTTGACTGCACCGCCGTCTCTCCCACGGGTCCGGTGATCGTGACATCCGTGAACGGGCCACCCACGTCGAGCGGCATGCCCTCCGGCACGGTGACGGTGAATTCGACCATGGACGGTGATCGCGCTCCGGACCAGGTATTCCACTGCACGCGGCCTTCCTCGATTGCGATCTCGAAGTCGGCGTCGCCGCCCTTCCACGAGCCGGGTCGCACCCGCACGATCCCATCCTGCTGCTCGACGGCGACACTCTCCCGCCGACTGTGATCCGCCACGATGCGCACCTCGCTGCGGGTCCACGTCTCGATCACGATCTTGCCCGCGTAGTTCTGGAGATCGAGGCGCGCATTCGCCGCGACGGCGAACGTGGTGTCGGTTCCTTGCGGGATCGCCAGCGCGATCGCGGCGCCCGCGGCGATGGTCAGCAGCATGATCCGCTCCTTCGATTAACTGCGCTGAACGGCCGCAGCCGAACGCAGCAGGTTGAGTTTCTTCCGCATCATCGTGGCGAAGTGCTCCGCCAGGTACGCGCTCTCCGGATCTTTCGCCATCGCGGCGCGTGCTTCCGCGATCGCCCGGTCGATCACGCCCAGCTTCTCCACCACGACCCGCACCGTCGCCGAGTCCAGGCGATGCCCGTCGTGCAGCAACGCCTGCTCCAGCTGGGCAATGGCGGCGCCGTACTTCTCGGCCGCCAGCAAGGCGGCATCCGTCTGGCGGGCGGCGATCGTCATGGTGCCTGCCGGTACAGGGGCACCACGCTCCGCGGCGTCACGGCCGCTACCGGGCGCCGTGGCCCGGCCGGCCACCCATCCACCGACCCCGACGATCACGAGCGCGAGCGACGCCGCCAGCGCCAGCGGCAGGCTGGTGCCAATCCGGAACCGCCGCCGTGTCGCGATCGGCACCACCGCCGGTCCCTCGCGCCGACGAATCTCGTCCCGCACTCCCCGCCACACCGACGGACTCGGCGCAGTACCGGCGTACGTCGCGGCCCACTCTTTGACCCGCGCCAGGCGCTCCGTATCCTCCCGACACGCCGCACATCCTTCCAGGTGCCGCTCCAGCACCCGTCGGTCGGTGGCGGCGAGCTCGCCATCGAGATAGGCGGAGAGCTTCTCGGTCCAATGATCCGACATCGCGTGCTCCTTCATCGCTCGAAGTACTCCCGGAGCGCCATGCGCGCATGATGCAGCTGCGAGCGCGACGTGCCTGGCGAGATCCCCAGCAGGTCCGCGATCTCTTCGTGTTTGTAGCCGCTCATATCGTGCAGCACGAACACCTCCCGCGCGCGCTCCGGCAGCTCCTCGACTGCCGCTTCCAGATCCACCTTCAGGCCGGGCGTTGACCGTTCGGCCGCTGCCCGATCCAGCTCCACCGGCGATCCACCGTACCGCCCGGATCGGGTTCCTCGCTCGGCACGGCGACGGAGGATCACGTTCGTCGCAAGCCGGTGAAGCCACGTGGAGAAGGCCGCCTGTCCCTTGAACGTGTGCAGCTTCTCCCACAACCGAACGAAAATGTCCTGCAGCACGTCATCGACGTCCTCCTGCCCCATGAGCCACCTGGTCAGGCTGTGGATTCGGCCGACGTGGCGGTAGTACAGGCGCTCGAAGGCGGCCCCATCTCCGCTTACGGCCAGCTCGACGTCGACCGCGTCCCGTTCCCCTGCAGTCAGGTCAGTGTCGCTGCGCAGAACACTCACTCCACTCGTGGCTCGTTCCGTGGCTCACCGCGTTAGATACGGCGGGCATGCAAAACGTTCGATGCCGGGTAGTATCACCCAACGCATTGTGCTTCCAGAAGATATCCCGCGAACGGTCGTCTCCGCCTCCGGCGCAGCCTCATCAGCGGGCTAGCGGTGGGCATGCGAATGCCCCGCCCCGCAGCATCACGGGACGGGGCATCTTGGAGCCGCGAACCGACGCTCGCAGAGTCCGCGAGCCCGGCGAACCGGGTCGGCTATCCCGCGCCGGAGACCGCCCGTTCCGGCGCCTGCGACACGCTCGCCCCGAACAGGTCTCGGTTGAGCCGCGAGATGAAGTCGGTGCTGATCTTCGCCGGGCAGACCGCTTCGCACTCGCCGTGGTTGGTGCAGTTGCCGAAGCCCTCCTCGTCCATCTGCGCCACCATGTTGAGCACGCGGTCGCGGCGTTCGGGCTGCCCCTGCGGCAGGAGTCCGAGATGGCTCACCTTCGCCGAGACGAAGAGCATCGCCGACGCATTGGGGCAAGCGGCCACGCACGCGCCACAGCCGATGCAGGCAGCAGCATCCATGGCGAGATCGGCGTTCTCCTTGCGCACGAGCACCGCGTTGGCGTCCGGCACGCTCCCGCTGCGCACGGAGATGTAGCCACCGGTCTGGACGATGCGGTCGAAGGCGCCGCGATCGACCATCAGGTCCTTGAGGACCGGGAACGCGCGTGCCCGCCACGGCTCGATCCAGATCTCGTCGCCGTCCCGGTAGTGCCGCATGTGCAGCTGGCAGGTGGCGGCGCCGTGCTGCGGCCCGTGCGCGACGCCGTTGATCACGAGCCCGCAGCTGCCGCAGATCCCTTCACGACAGTCGTGCTCGAAGACGATCGGCGCCTCACCGGCCTCGGTGAGGCGCTCGTTCACGATGTCGAGCATCTCGAGGAACGAGGCGTGCTCGCTGATATCCTTCGCTTCGTAGCGGACGAAGCCGCCCTTGGCCGTCGGACCGGCTTGCCGCCACACGTGAAGAACGACGTTCATTACTTGTAACTCCGCTGCGACAAGGGGACGTTCTCGAAACTGAGCGGTTCCTTGTGGAGCGTCGGCGCCGAGCCGACACCCGTGAACTCCCAGGCGGCAACGTAGGCGAACTCCTCGTCGTTGCGCTTTGCCTCGCCTTCCGGTGTCCGATGCTCCTCGCGGAAGTGGCCGCCGCAGGACTCCTCCCGGTTCAGGGCGTCGCGGCACATCAGCTCCGCCAGTTCCATGAAGTCTGCGACGCGCCCCGCCTTCTCGAGCGACTGATTGATGTCGTCGCTCGAGCCGGGCACGTTCACGTCCTTCCAGAACTGCTCCCGCAGCTCCGGGATGCGCTCGATCGCCTGTTCGAGCCCCCGGCGGTCCCGCGCCATGCCGCACTCCTCCCAGACGATCGTCCCCAACTCCTTGTGGAAGCTGTCGACGGTCCGCTTCCCGCCTGCGGAGAGGAGCTTCCTGGTGCGCTCCTCCACCTCCCGCCGGACGTCGGCGAAGGCGGGATGCTCGTGGTCGGTCTTGGTCGGCCCGACGCGGGCGAGGTAGTCGCCGATGGTGTACGGCAGGACGAAGTAGCCGTCGGCGAGTCCCTGCATGAGCGCGCTCGCGCCCAGCCGGTTCGCCCCGTGGTCGGAAAAGTTCGCCTCGCCGATCACGAACAGGCCTGGTACGGTGCTCATCAGGTCGTAGTCGACCCAGAGTCCACCCATGGTGTAGTGCGGTGCCGGGTAGATCCGCATCGGGACTTCATACGGGTTCTCGCCGGTGATCCGCTCGTACATCTCGAACAGGTTGCTGTAGCGCTCCTCGATGACCGACTTGCCAAGCCGCTGGATGGCGTCCCGGAAGTCGAGGAAGACACCGTTCTTCAGTTCACCGACCCCTCGGCTGTCGTCTACGGCCTGCTTGGCCCGACGGGACGCGATGTCGCGCGGGGTGAGATTGCCGAAGCTCGGGTAGAGCCGCTCGAGGTAGTAGTCGCGCTCCGCTTCCGGGATGTCCGCTGCCTTCCGGGTCTCGTCCGCCTTCGTGGGCACCCAGATGCGCCCGTCGTTGCGCAGCGATTCGCTCATCAGGGTGAGCTTCGACTGGTAATCGCCGGCGGGCGGGATACAGGTCGGGTGGATCTGCGTGAAGCACGGGTTCGCGAACAGTGCCCCCCGACGGTGTGCACGCCAGATCGCCGTGGTGTTGCAGCCCTTCGCGTTGGTGGACAGGTAGAACAGGTTCGAGTAGCCGCCGGTGGCGAGCACCACCGCGTGGGCGGCATGGGAGGTGATCTTCCCGGTCGTCATGTCGCGCACGACGATGCCGCGGGCCTGCCCGTCGACGATGACGACGTCGAGCATCTCGCTGCGCGGCAGCATCGTCACCTTGCCCGTGGCCACCTCCTTCATCAGCGCTTGGTACGCGCCGAGCAGGAGCTGCTGTCCGGTCTGGCCGCGGGCGTAGAACGTCCGCGACACCTGCGCTCCACCGAACGACCGGTTGGCCAGGAGTCCGCCATACTCTCGAGCGAACGGGATGCCCTGGGCCACACATTGGTCCATGATGTCGTTGCTCACCTGGGCCAGGCGATAGACGTTTGCCTCGCGGGAGCGGTAGTCACCGCCCTTGACCGTGTCGTAGAACAAGCGCCAGATGCTGTCGCCGTCGTTCTGGTAGTTCTTGGCGGCGTTGATCCCGCCCTGTGCCGCAATACTGTGCGCGCGGCGGGCGCTGTCCTGATAGGCAAAGCACTTGACGTTGTAGCCCAGCTCCGCGAGTGACGCCGCCGCCGAGGCGCCGGCGAGCCCGGAGCCTACCACGATGACGTCGTACTTCCGCTTGTTGGCGGGATTCACGAGCTTCAGCTCGAACTTCCGCTTGTCCCACTTCTCCTGGATCGGCCCGGAAGGAACCTTCGTCTCGAACTCCATGGTCAGCCCCTCCCCACCTATGCGATGATCCCGGCCACCACGGCGACCGGGACCGTCATGAACCCGACGAAGACCGCCGCCGCGACGATCAGGGCCAGCGGCCGACGATACCGGTTGTACCGCAGATGGTTGGCACCCAGCGTCTGCAACGCGCTCCACACGCCGTGGTAGAGGTGCAGACAGAGTGCCCCCAAGGCGATGGTGTACGCGATCACCACCGGCCACGACTGGAACCCGATCACCAGGTTCTCGTACGCGGCGCCTGGAACGAAGTCCGGATGGACCGTCCCGATCGTGAAGTGCAGCAGGTGGTAGACGACGAACGTGAAGATGATGACCCCACCCCAACGGATCGTGCGCGAGGCGTAGGTCGACTCTTCAGGCTCGAGGCCCTTCACGTACCGCACCGGGCGAGCGCGCCGACTCATGAGCCACAACTGCAGGGCCATGAGCACGTGGATCGCCACCGCCGCGAGGAGCACGATCCGCAGCACCCAGAGGAGCTGGGAATGCCCGAAGATAGGCGCGCCCATCTCGCGGAGGAACTCGGCATAGTGGTTGAACTTTTCGGGACCGTAGAACGCCTTCAGGTTCCCGTACATGTGTGCCAGAACGAACAGCACGAAGATGACGCCCGTCACGGCCATGAGGATCTTCTTGCCGACCGACGAGCGATAGAGGCTGAGCACCCGGCGCATCGTCACCCCTCTCCACACAATCGCGGGCCGTAGAATGCTGTCATGATACTCCCCCGGGCCAACCGGTCGCAAGCGGATTTCGTGAGGGAGAGATGAACAGGTCTTGAGGAACCGCAGAGTGTCGACCATCGAATACTGAACCCCGAAGGAGCCCGACTGCCTGCGCCTTGGACATTCAGTGTTCGACACTCGATGGTAGATCCTCTACCGCCCCCGATACTCCTCCCAGCTCCGCATCGGATCCCGGCACTCCGGCCAGGTTCGCTGCTCACCGGTGCGGGGATTGGTCGGCATGACCCGTTGGTCCAGCGGAATCCGCTCGGGTTCCTCGGCAGCCAGGTAGGCCAACATAGCCGTGAGCGTTGCGTTGTTGCGCAGGTCGTCGAAGACGAGCTTGTCGAACGTGTCGATCTGCGTGTGCCAGGTGTAGCGGAAGTACTCCCAATCCAACGAACCCAGTCCGAACGCGGGCGACGGGGCGCAGATGAACGAGGCGTGATCGGTTCCCCCACTGCTCGGATTGCCGGGGAAGCTCACGTCGATCTCGCGGGTCAACTCCTGGGGGATCTGCGAGAACCACCGCCCGAAGAACTCGCCGGCGCCGACCAACCCGGAGCCGGACACGCGAACGATGCGCCCCGTGCCGTTGTCCTGATTGAACAGGGCCTGCAGGCCGGCCAGGATCTCCGGGTGATCCCGTACGAAGGCTCGCGAGCCGTTGAGTCCCTGCTCCTCACTCGCCCACAGCCCGATCAGGATGGAGCGCTTCGGCGCGGGGTAGACGGTCTTGAGGATCCGCATGGCCTCCAGCATCGTGATGCTGCCGGTGCCGTTGTCGGTGGCGCCGGAGCCACCGTCCCACGAGTCGTAGTGCGCCGACAGAATCACGTACTCGTCCGGCTTCTCCGCGCCGGGGATGACGCCGATCGTGTTGAACAGCGGCGCCTCACCGGTGAACTCCGCATCGGCCATCGCTCGCAGGCGTGCTCCCTGCCCGTGCTCGGTGAGCCGATACACGAGACCGTAGTCCTCGCAGCTCAGATCGAACGCCGGGATGCGCGCGGTGTTCGCGGCAAACACCCGGTTGGCGCCCCACCCCGTCGCCCAGTTCGACGCGAGCAGACCCATGGCACCCGCCTGCTCCAGCCTGCGCACGATCTCCGCGTCAGGCAGGCCGTAGCGTCCCATACGGCTGCGCCAGGCCTGCTCGAGCGAGTCGCGCAGCGCTTCCATGCGCTCGAACGACCCGGGGGCCGCGTACTCCTCCCAGTTGGCGTCGGGCCGGCAGGTGGGCTGCGCAAAGGTGACCAGCACGAACTTGCCCTCGACTGAGGGCAGCCACGCAGCGAAGCCCTCCTCGTCGTCCGGATCGGCGAGGATCACCGTGCCACCCTCGATCGGTCCGCCGACGGTGCCCGGGCTCCACGCCAACAGCATACCCGCGAGGCTGCGCACCCGCGGCTCGAGCAGATCGACATGGCTGATCCCACGGCGCCACCCACGCCACGTACCGTACTGCTCGTTGCGCGCCTCGACCCCCCAGCCCTCGAGCACCTGTTCGGCCCAGCGGTTGGCGGCGAGCTGGCCCGGAGCCCCCGTGAGCCGAGGACCGATCGAGTCCAGAAGAACCTGCGCCAGGGGATAGACTTGTGAGTTGTCCATCCCTTCCGCCCAGATCCTGCTGATCACGGGATCGTCGGTCGGGAACGCCTGGGCCGCGGCCGGCGCCGGCGGCAGTGCCAGCACACACAGGGCAAATACAGCGTACAGGTGACGTATCATGGATCGCCTTTCTCCGGATGCGAAGCGTCAGCTCCGCCGTATCTTTGGATGTGGTTGCAGAACAGCAGCGGCCGAGAGGAGGGCCGCGCCACAGACGCACCGTAGGATGACCTTCATGACGCCTCCCGACAAGATTCGCCTCGATCGCTGGTTGTGGGCGGCGCGGTTCTTCAAGACGCGCTCGCTGGCCGCGAGCGCGATCGACGGAGGCAAGGTGCAGCTGAACGCGACGCGGGTGAAGCGTTCCCAGCAGGTGCAGGTCGGCGACCAGGTTCGCATCCGCCGCCCGCCGTACGAGTTCGTGGTAGAAGTCCGAGCGCTCTCCGAGCATCGCGGGCCAGCGTCGGAGGCACAGGTGCTGTACGCGGAGACTGCCGAGAGTCTTGCCCGCCGAGAAACGCTACGAGAGCAGCTCCGTGCTCAGCCGACTGTGAGCTTCGAGGGCAAGGGACGGCCCACCAAGAAGGACCGCAGACGGCTCGACCAGTTCAAGCAGGGGCGGTGACGATGCGCGCGATGGTGCTGGACCGGGCCGGCACACCGCTCGGGGCACGGGACATCGCAGCTCCGGCACCTGCAGCCGGTCAGGTACGTCTCACGATCAGCGCCTGTGCCGTCTGCCGCACCGACCTGCACGTCGTGGACGGTGAGCTCCCTGACCCAAAGCTCCCACTCATACTCGGGCACGAGATCGTGGGCCATGTGGATGCGGTCGGGGACGGAGTGGAGCACTTCGCACGCGGTGACCGCGTGGGCGTCCCATGGCTTGGCTGGACCTGCGGTACCTGTACCTACTGCCGCAGCGGACGCGAAAACCTTTGTGCCCACGCCAAGTTCACCGGCTACACGATCGACGGGGGCTACGCGGAGCAGACCGTTGCCGATGCGCGCTACTGCTTTCCGATTCCCGACGCCTTCGGAGACGTCGAGGCGGCCCCCCTGCTCTGCGCCGGCCTCATCGGCTACCGCTCGCTTCGTGCCGCAGGCGACGCCAGGCGACTCGGGCTCTACGGCTTCGGCGCGGCGGCGCACATCATCGCTCAGGTGGCGGTGCACGAGGGCCGCGAGGTATTCGCTTTTGCGAAAGCCGGCGACCGTGCGGGCCAGAACTTCGCACGGTCCCTCGGCGCCGTGTGGGCCGGAGGATCCGACGAGCAGCCGCCGGAGCCGCTCGACGCCGCCATCATTTTCGCGCCGGTCGGCGCGCTCATCCCGGCGGCTCTCAGGACGGTGGTGCGGGGCGGCATCGTCGTCTGCGCCGGCATCCACATGAGCGACATCCCGTCGTTCCCGTACCGGATCCTGTGGGAGGAGCGCACCGTCACCTCCGTGGCCAACCTGACCCGTCGCGACGGAGAGGAGTTCTTTCCGATTGCCGCTCAGGTTCCGGTGCGGACCCAGGTCCAACCCTATCCGCTCGAGCGGGCCAACGAGGCCCTCGACGCCCTGCGCGAGGGAAGCGTGACCGGCGCCGCGGTGCTGCACGTGGCCAGCGCGAGCGCGAGGGGGACGCGAGGCCCTGGCGTTTGACGTGTCAGACCCCGAGCCCTAGTTTGGCTTCGTTGAAATCTGGGCATCTGGGGCATGCGGTGAGCACGCAGTTCGATGAATGATCGAGTGACGGGGGCACTGGCCTGAGGGCCGGCGCCCCCGTCTTGCGCTCTGCACCCGGATGGGCGATGTGCGCTGCGGGTCGACGATGGCTATTCGGTCCGCGACGACCACCGCAGCGGCCCTGCGCGGGGGCACGCGCCGCGCGGAACCCGTGGCCGACGGCCCGGCACTGCCGGACTCCCGGCCCTACGACGGAGGGAGCAGGAGGGAATGCGTACGACTGGCTTGGTGAAATGGTTCAACGACGGCAAGGGCTATGGGTTCATCACTCCCGACGCGGGTGACCGGGACTGCTTCGTGCACTACTCGGCGATCCAGGCCGAGGGCTTTCGCTCGCTGAAGGAGGGCGAGCGCGTGGAGTTCGATCTCGTGGACGGCGAGAAGGGCCCCGCCGCCGAAAACGTCGCCAAGGTCGCGGACTAGCCTCGCCACGGCGAAGGGTTCCACGGGGCCGCCCGGGGCAGCGTGGGGTGGCCCCTTTCCCCAAACCCACGCCACGAGTAGGTTTGGACCGGCTGAATCGAATCCCGGGATGGCCAGGAAAGACGCAATCGAGCTGCAGGGAACAGTGACGGAGGTGCTGCCCAACGCCACCTTCCGCGTGCTTCTCGAGAATGGTCACACGGTACTCTCCACCATAGCCGGCCGCATGCGGCGCAATCGCATCCGGGTCCTGGCCGGCGACCGCGTCACCGTGGAGGTGTCACCCTACGATCTCACGAGAGGCCGGATCACGTTCCGGCACAAGAACTGACGTCGGCCGCCCCGGGGCGGCACTTGCGGAGCCCCGCTCCTACGATAAGGTTGCGAGGTACGTTCCGCCCCTCGGATACGGACCTCACGCTCCGGCAAGCACCACCGAAGCACTAACCACAGGGACACGTTGGCTCGAACCCAACGTCCGCGACACGATTGTGACTGATCAAGACGTCACCGGCATCCTGGAGGTCACGCCAAAGGGAGCCGGATTCATCCGTCGCCGGGACCAGGGGTACCTCCCCTCCCGCGGCGACGTCCACGTGGGGCGCAAGCTCCTCCAGCAGTTCCGCCTGCGCACCGGCGACGAGATCGTGGGAGAGGCGGGAAAGCCGTCGCAGGGACGCGGCAAGAACCTGTCACTGCGGTCTGTGAGCCTGCTCAACGGCCAGGACCCGTCGACCGTCGGGCACCGGCCTCAGTTCAACGAACTGACCGCCATCCACCCGAACGAGCAGCTCACGCTCGACTGCAGCCTTCGCCGGCTCGGTGGCCCCGACTTCACCAACCGTGTCATCGACCTCATCTGCCCCGTGGGACTCGGGCAGCGGGCGATGATCGTGGCGCCGGCCAAGGCCGGCAAGACGATGGTGCTCCAGGCGCTCGCCGAGGGAATTGCGACGAACCGACCCGATGCTACGCTCCTGATCCTCCTCGTCGACGAGCGTCCCGAGGAGGTCACGGAAATGGAGGCGTGCGGGTACGGCGAGGTGGTTGCGTCGACCTTCGACTTTCCCGCGAGCCGCCATGTCGCCGTGGCCGAGTTGGTGCTCGAGCGGGCGCGACGCAAGGTCGAGATGGGGCAGGACGTGGTGATCATCCTCGACTCCATCACCCGACTGGCGCGCGCGTACAATCGGCTCGAGAAGGGGAGCGGCCGCACGCTCAGCGGCGGCCTCGACGCCACCGCGATGGAGCGGCCCAAGCGCTTTCTCGGGAGCGCGCGGAACATCGATCCGCGGGAGGGCGGCGGCTCCCTCACCATCATCGGGACCGCGTTGATCGACACGGGCTCGAAGATGGACCAGGTGATCTTCGAGGAGTTCAAGGGCACCGGCAACAGCGAGCTGGTACTGAGCCGTGAGCTGTCGGAGCGCCGCATCTTTCCCGCCATCGACTTGAACGCGAGCGCCACGCGCCGCGAGGAACGCCTGCTGAGCACGGAGGCGCTCGAGGCGGTGCACTCGCTGCGGCACTGGCTGGCCAACCTGCCGCCGATCGATGCCATGAAGGAACTGCTCGAGCTGATGCGCCGCACAGAGAACAACGGCGAGCTGGTCGAGCAGATCCTGAAGCAAGCCAAGGGCAGGGCGAAGCTGGCCTAAGCGCCCGAGCGGGCTTCTGCGTGCAGGGGCTGTATCAGGGACGTTTCCACCGGGCCATGTGGCGTGCCGGTCGGCTCCGGCCAGGGACGCTCCGGCCGATTGCGCTCCCACCATTGCTGCGCCCGCACCTGATCCCACGGACGATCCAGGGGGATCGTGTCCAGCCGCGCGACCACTTCCGCGGCGGACGCGGGCCTCGCCCGCGGGTCTTTCTCGAGCAAATCGAGGATCACCGCATCGAGCTCACGGGGCACAGGCAGCTCGCTGCACTCTGACGGTGCGGGGGGCAGCTCGTTCACATGGCGCATCAACATCTGCACGGGCGTATTCGCCTCGAAGACCGTACGGCCGGCGAGGAGCCAGAAGCCGACACATCCCAGGGAGTACAGGTCGCTCCGGCTGTCGACCGTGCCATCCTCGCCTACGGCGCTCTCGGGAGAGCCGTAGGCGGGCGTCCCGGCAAACGAGCCGACAGCGGTGACGCGGACATCCGACTCCTCCTGCGCGCGCTTCACGAGTCCGAAGTCGAGCACTTTGACGAAATCGTGCTCGAGGCCGTAGCGGCAGAGGAGAATGTTCGCCGGCTTCACGTCACGGTGCACCAGCCCCATCGCGTGCGCTTCTGCCAGCGAGTGACACACCTGGCGCAGGATCGCTATGCACCGCTCCGCCGGTACCGGCCCGTACCGCTGAACGAGCTCCTCGAGACTCACGCCATCGAGCAACTCCATCACATAGTAGAAACGGTGACCCTCCGTCAGACCGTAGTCGTACACCTCCACCGTGTGGGGCGAGCGGAGCTGGGCGGTCGCCTGCACCTCGCGCTCGAAGCGGTGGAGGTGACCCGACGGCGTCCGCTCCGGCGAGCCGTCTTCCGGGTCCGTGCCGACCAACTTGATCGCGGCCGGCCGGGCGAGCATGCGGTGCTCGGCCATCCACACCTCACCCATTCCACCCGCACCCAGCTTGTGCACGAGCCGATAGGCGCCCATCCGTCGCGCGCGGCTGATGTCCGAGCCGAGCCGGTACACCACGCGCGATCCGATCACCGCTATGCCCACGCAGATGGCATTCGCCATGTACGATTGCACCAGGAACGCCGCGGGCAGTTGGGGACCGCCGTTCATGCGTCCAATGGTATAGAGCACAGGGGTCGACGCCGCGGCTGCCAGGGATGCAACGAACGTCTTGCCCGGGGTCGAGGGTACGATCAGGGGGAAAAACACGATCCAGACGCAGACCCAGGAGATCCCTGCAAACTGGGTACCCTCCGGCCACAGCCCCCACACCAGGCTGATCTCGATCCCCACCGCACCGACCACTTCGTACACCAAGCCGATATCGAGCAGGCGCCGGGCCTCAATAGCTGACGACCGGGCGAAAAAGTACATGGCGACGGACAGTCCGATAAACAGCGCCGCCCAGACGTCCGGCGTCAGGGGAACGCGCGCCGGCTCCCACAACTCCGCCCAGTCGCCCGTGAGCCGCCCGGACCCGTACGCCAGCCCGTATGCCCCGGCGTAGACTAGTGCCGCGAGTGAGAGACGCCTGCCCGCCTTCGCAATGAGGTCCGGAGGGAGGCTAACCCCGCTTACCTCAGCTGCTCCGGAAGCGAGGGACCGAGACGGCCGGCGGCGGATCTCGTGTGGGTCAGTCATCGACGTTCCGATGCGAACGATGGTGGACCGGTCAAAGATACCTCGTTAGCCTTCGTGGACCATGACCCCCTGGGTACTGCGCCTCATCCTCGCGAACGTCGCGATGCAGTTCGTCACGATGGCATTTCCCGTCGTGCGCTACGCGTTGCTCCTCGTGCCGGCACTGATTCCCTTCCGGCCGTGGACGGTGATCACGTACATGTTCCTGCACGCGCCGGGGATCATGCACATCCTATTCAACATGATTGCGCTGTACTTCTTCGGGCCGGCAGTCGAGGCGCGGCTGGGCAGCCGGCGGTTCGTGGCGCTGTACCTCACGAGCGGGATCATGGCAGCGCTCGTCTCCGTTCCCTTCACACCGATGGTCCCCATCGTCGGCGCGTCCGGGGCCGTCTTCGGGGTGATGCTCGCCTTCGCCCGCTTCTGGCCGCGCCAGCAGATCTACATCTGGGGCGTGCTGCCGATCGAGGCGCGCTGGCTCGTCATCTTCCTCACCGGACTCTCGCTCTGGTCCGGCTTCAGCGGGGCGAGCCAAGGCGTGGCCCACTTCGCCCATCTGGGAGGTTTCCTGGGTGGCTTCCTCTATCTCAAATGGGGCGAGTGGCGCTCTCCCGCCAGGCGCTTCAAGAAGAAGGCACAGGCTCCACCACCTCCGCGCGAGGGAGACCGCACGATCGAGCGCTGGCGGAACATCTCTACGGAGCACATCCATCCGCTCAACCGCGAGGAGGTCGAGCGTCTCCTGGAGAAGATCGCCTCGAGTGGCCCGAAGAGCCTCACACCGGACGAGCGCGCTTTCCTGGAGCGGTTCGCGAGCCCCTGACCATCCGTCGGGTAGCGTCCCGCCGTACCCGACAGCACACTTCGTCTCACCCGTCGATCCCGACACTCTCGCGGGAGTCCCGTATGTCGCCGCGCATCATCTTGCCCTCCATCGGCTTGCTCGTCGCCGTTTCATCGCCCGTCGTCGGTCAGCAGTCTGACACCACTCAGCGCGAGTTCCACACGGTCGGCGGCGAGCGACACGGGATCAGCTTCTTCGCGGTGCACCATTTCGACGGTGTGGAATACGAGCCTGGTGACACGCTGACGTTCGACCGCTATCACACGGCCGGCGTGATGGACGTATGGCTTCGCCGCTTCGAGCAGCGCTACCCGACGTTGGTGGAGGTGTATGAGGTGGGTCGGTCGTTCGAGGGGCGTCCGATCCTGCAGGTGACGCTGACGAACGAGGAATCGGGCGCGGCCGTCGACAAGCCTGCCGCCTACTTCGAGGGCGGCCGGCACAGCGGAGAAATCACCGGCTCGGAGTCGGTGCTGTGGTTGATCCAGCATCTGCTCACGCAGTACGGACGTGATGCCCGGATCACCCGGTTGCTCGACACGAGAGCGCTTCACCTCCGGCCACAGAACAACCCCGACGGCTCGACGCTGTACCTCCACACCGCGCAATCCAACCGCAGCTCCGTCCGCCCGCACGATAGCGACCGCGATGGGCTGGTGGACGAGGATCCGCCGGAGGACCTCGACGGTGACGGGGTGATCTACACGATCCGCCGCCGGCCCGGTCCCGATGAGGAGGACGAGGCGGCCTTTGTGATCGACGAGCGCGATCCCACCGGTCGGCGCATGAAGCGGGTGCTCGACGGCGAGGGCGACTGGATCGTCTTTTCCGAGGGCGTCGACAACGACGGTGACGACCGCATCAACGAGGACGGCATCGGCGGACTCGACCTGCACCGCAACTACCCCGAGAACTGGCGGCCAGAGCCGGGGCGTGACGCCACCGACCGTGGGGAGACGCAGTTCGGCGCGGGCGCCTACCCGTTGAGTGAGCCCGAGACGCGGCTCACGGTGATCTGGCTGCTCGAGCACCCGCACGTCTCAGTGGTGAACTCGATGGACACGCGGGTGCCGATGCACCTCAGGCCGCCATCCACATCGCGCAGCGCCGAGCGGATGTACCCCGAGGACCTCGCGTACTACGAGCGGCTCGACCAGGTCGGACAGGAGATCACGGGCTACCCGTGGGCCGGCGACGTGTACGAGACCTACATGACCCGCACCGCGGTCGACCGTCTCACCGGCGATCCCAACCTGCCCTCACCGCTGTTCGGGCACGGGCCGGATTTCGGGTACTTCTACTTCGGCAGCATCTGGTACGGCGACGAGCTGTGGAACGGTGGCCGGATGCGGGACGCGAACGGCGGCGGCGAGGTGGACGACCTCGACGCGCTCCTCTGGGACGATGAGGCGAACGGCGGGGCGGGCTTTCGTGAGTGGGAGCCGTTCGAGCATCCGGCGTACGGCCCGGTCGAGATCGGTGGGTTCCACCCCAAGTTCTTCGCCCAGAACCC